>JAZRVX010000033.1:0-4911 GCA_045599455.1 Faecousia sp.
ACCTGGCTAACCGCTTTGTGAAGAACTTCGTGAAGTACACCGGCAACGAGGCTGGCAAGGCACTGGTTGCCGCTGGCCCCAAGGCTTAATCTCGCTGGATCTTTTTCCCCAGCTGTGCAGAATGTAAACCTCGAAATCGAAGTAGGGGATCTTCTTGGTGGGCGCGTTCAGGATATCGCCGTTCAGGATCGCGTCGATGATGCCGCGGGTATCCTTAATGGAGATACGCTTGCCGGTGCCGTTCCAGCCGGTGTTGACCAGGTAAGCCTTAGCGCCGGAAACTTCCATCTTCTTAACCAGCTCTTCTGCATACTTGGTGGGATGCAGCTCCAGGAAGGCCTGGCCGAAGCAAGCGGAGAAGGTGGGGGTGGGCTCGGTGATGCCGCGCTCGGTGCCGGCCAGCTTTGCAGTAAAGCCGGACAGGAAGTAGTACTGGCACTGCTCGGGAGTCAGGATGGAAACGGGAGGCAGAACGCCGAAAGCGTCAGCAGACAGGAAGATCACGTTCTTGGCAGCGGGGCCGGCAGAAACGGGCTTCACGTTCTTGACGATCTTCTCGATGTGGTCGATGGGGTAGGACACACGGGTGTTCTCAGTGACGGACTTGTCAGCGAAGTCGATGGTGCCGTCCTCAGCGACGGTAACGTTCTCCAGCAGAGCGTTGCGGCGGATAGCGTTGTAGATATCGGGCTCAGACTCCTTGTCCAGGCCGATGACCTTAGCATAGCAGCCACCCTCGAAGTTGAAGACGCCGTTGTCGTCCCAGCCGTGCTCGTCGTCGCCGATCAGCAGACGCTTGGGGTCGGTGGACAGGGTGGTCTTGCCGGTGCCGGACAGACCGAAGAAGACAGCGGTGTTCTCGCCGTTCATGTCGGTGTTGGCGGAGCAGTGCATGGAAGCGATGCCCTTCAGAGGCAGGTAGTAGTTCATCATGGAGAACATACCCTTCTTCATCTCGCCGCCGTACCAGGTGTTGATGATGACCTGCTCACGGGAGGTGATGTTGAAGGCCACGCAGGTCTCGGAGTTCAGACCCAGCTCCTTGAAGTTCTCGACCTTAGCCTTGGAAGCGTTGTAGACAATGAAGTCGGGCTTAAAGTTCTTCAGCTCCTCCTCGGTGGGGACGATGAACATGTTCTTGACGAAGTGAGCCTGCCATGCCACTTCCATGATGAAGCGGACAGCCATACGGGTGTCGGGGTTAGCGCCGCAGAAAGCATCCACAACGAACAGCTTCTTGCCGCACAGCTCCTTGACAGCCAGCTCCTTGACGGAAGCCCAGACGGACTCGCTCATGGGGTGGTTGTCGTTCTTGTACTCGTCGGAGGTCCACCACACGGTGTCCTTGGAGTTAGCGTCCATGACGATGTACTTGTCTTTGGGGGAACGGCCGGTGTAGATGCCGGTCATGACATTGACGGTGTCCAGCTCGGTGACCTTGCCGACCTCATAGCCGGTCAGATCGCTTTTGGTCTCTTCCACGAACAGCTCTTCGTAGGAAGGATTGTAGACAACCTCGGTAGTACCGGTGATGCCATACTTTTCCAGGTCTTTCATTTCCATTGTACAATTTCCTCCTATATGCGTTGGATGATTGTGGGGGAAGCGTGCCTTCCCCGCGTAAGAAAGGCGGTAAAAACCGCAATTTCAACATATTGTGTAAAAGCGGGAAGACAAGCCCAACTTTCACCAAATAAATAATATCATATTGATTGGTGATTGTAAACAGATTTTTCATATGCTTCTGCGAAAATCGACAAACTTATCAGCTTTTTGAAAGAGGGAAAAACAACTTAACACGAACTTAATATTTGTGCACTTTCTTTCTTCATATTTACAGCATACAATATCCCCATACGATGGCTCACAGGAGCCGAGACCATTGCTTCCCATACGGTTGCCGTCCGATTCTTCGGCCGGGAAGTCTTAAACAGATTGTTCCTACTCTTTTTCATTTTTCTCCTCTTTTTTATTGCAAAAAGCCCGACGGATGTCGGGCTTTTTGCATGACCTGCCCACTTGCTATTGGGAAGGAAATATTATAGAATACCAGAAACGAGAACCTTGTATCGGAGGGCACATTATGAAGACTTATACGGTAATCGGCGGTGTAAACGGAGTGGGAAAGTCCAGCTTCACCGGTGTGCTGAAGGAGCAGTCTGCGGACTTGGGCGTGATTATCGATGTAGATAAAATTACCGCTGAATTGGGCGGCAATGCCCTTGCCGGGGGAAAAGCTGCACTGAAGAAAATCCGACAGTGTATCGACAGAGGCCTGCCTTTCACACAGGAGACAACGCTGTCCGGCTATAAGACGGAGGCAACTGCCAAGGAAGTGAAGGAATTAGGTTACCGTGTTCGGCTGTTTTATGTGGGGCTGGACACTGTGGACGAAAGTCTGCAGCGCATTGAAAATCGTGTGCGGCGTGGCGGTCACGGCATACCCCATGACGATGTGACGAGAAGATTTTCACAGCGGTGGGAAGCGGTGGGGAAAATCCTGCCGTACTGTGATGAGGCGGAGTTTTACGACAACGACAACGGTTTCGTGAAGGTAGCAGAGTACCGAAACGGAGAACTCCGAAAAATCGGAAGCAATGTATGTAAGTGGATAGATGAATTGGATATGTTTTTGAAAAACAATCCGTAAAAGAAAAACCGGTCACCATGTCATTCCGAGGGAGCGTCAGCGACCGTGGTGACCGAAGGGAATGCAAAGCTAATCCGTTTTCCAAAATGTTTCATTTTATACCGAATTTGGATAAAATTGTAGGCTTTAGGATGCGGATTGCCACGACCATTCTGCGGAATGGTCTCGCAATGACCTCCTATTTTAGGTTTATCGACAGTTTGAAAGCCCGACGGATGTCGGGCTTTTTGCATTGTTAATTCTGTAGGGATGGAACTTGCTCCATCCATCGCCGCCATCGGCGGCGGGCAGTGGGTGGACAGAGCGGATGATAGCCGGATAATGTACCCCACCACCGTAGGGAAAGGGCTTGCTCTTTCCGGCGGAATGCAGTTCATATAAGATAAATCCAATGCGAAATGGCAGCGTTTTTCCATTCCACATTGGATTTCACAAATAAGTTGCACCGGACTGTGCGGCAGGAGCAAGCCCCTGCCCCACGGTCATTATTTTGGATTATACATCAATCATCAACTCAAGCGTCCGACTGCGCGCCATTACGGGCGATGGAAACGAATAGCTTGTTCCCTACAGCAAGCATTCCCATCTCAGCGGATTCTCTTTGCCACCACCACGAAGCGGCCGTTGTCCGTGTGGTAGGAGCAGGTGGACAGGGTCAGCAGCTCGTCGCCGAATTCGGCGGTTACCCCGGTTTCGTAGATGGAGCCGATTTTGACCTTTTCCACATAATAGTTGAAAGTCGCCTCGTCCGTCAGGTCGGTGTAGGCGTAGTAGCGCAGGCCGTCGTCGCCATCTTCAAATACCTTGCTGCGGAACATCGCCATCACTTCATAGACCCCGGTTTCATAGAGGGTGTCAAAGTAAATGGTGGTGTGCTTCTGCCAGAACTCCCGGTTTTCGTATTTCAGGAGCGGGGCGAACATGCCGTTGTGGTGCATATTGTGGCCGTGAATCAGGTAGTTGCCGCAGCCCTCATAGCAGCTGGCATCCATGAATGGGATGCCGCTTTCGCTCTTCTTCCGTTTGAAGTCATGGGTCAGGTAGTATTCGGGATTTTTCGGCGTGTGCATCACAGGGTAGTTTACATCCGTGCCCTCGATTTTCAGCCAGCCGAATAAATCGCCGTTCTGCCCAAACAGGTCAAGGTACTGGTTCATGATGAACCGGGCATGGCTGACATTGGTTTCCTGTGCAGTATCTGCCGTAGGCAGGGGGGGTGTTTCTTCTGTTGCGCTTCCTGCGGTCGTTTCAGTGTCCGATTGTTCCTGCTCCACAGCGGCCTGCAGGGCGGCAAAGGCTTTCTTCTCCTCTGCCCGCTCCACCAGTGTTACGGTGATGACGATGAAGGAAATGCACATGCCCAATGCGGCAAGGCCGCGCAGGAGCGCGCGATATTTATTTTTGCGGCGGTTATTTTTCTTCGGCATGACGATTCTCCCGGGAGATTGTTTTTTATATTGTATAGAAAAAGGATGAAAATAGCAAGATGCGCGGCGGGAAATGGTTTGATTGCAGTTGTCGGTTGTCAGCGATGCACAAGCAAAACCTTCCCCCTGGAGGGGAAGGTGGCACGCTCACCGAGTACAAGCTGACTGTATGTACATCTTTCATCGAGTGAGCGTGACGGATGAGGGGTACCGCACCTTCAAATTTCAGCGCATTACCGAAAGCAGGATAGTCTTCACTGTGGCTCCCCTCATCAGTCAGCAATGCTCGATGAAAAATGTTCGATTTCTAACCTTGTTATACGGCATTGCTGACAGCTTCCCCTCCGGGGGGAAGCTTTGGACTGTGCCTTACTTGGCTAAAGCTTCCTTTATCCTGCACTGTGCGCAAAAACAGCGGTGACGCAGGTTCGTCACCGCTGAAATTTATGGGCTTTGCTCAGAAAACCTTCTTCTTGGAGGTCAGGACATAGGCGCAGGCGGAGACGGCCATCACGCCGAACCACAGGGGCAGGGTGTCCAGCACGCCGGTCTTGGGCTGGGGCCTGGTCGGGAAAATAACTTCACACGACAGAATGTTGTTTACAATGCTTGTTACTCGGGCATCATGATCAGGGTATTTAGTTTGCGCGGTAATCAGTCTACCGTCCAGCTTAATACCACAGCCGGCTACGGTGGGCGGGTCAAACCAAGCATCGGCCTTGATAACATCACCTACCTGCAGAGTGTAGTAGGAACTGTCATCATGGTTGCAATAGAAAGAACCATTGTGATAGCTTACTTGTTTGCAGGCGCCGGTGGCCTGACTGTGGGGTT
>JAZRVX010000034.1:0-7100 GCA_045599455.1 Faecousia sp.
GTGAATCTTGGCTATTCTAGCACGAAGAGATTCCCTTGTCAACCCCTATTTTCGGGATTTTCAGGTTTTTTCTTCCGCTTTCGCCGTCCTCCCGGTGCTTTCGCAGGCCGTTCATCGGACAGCTTGCATATGATACCACCGGGCAATGGAAATGTCAAGCACTTTTTCACAAAAACAGCCATTTTTATTTGGTGGTTTTTACCAGTGAACAGGTGTCCATATTTTGTAGACAAGCGTACGAATAACTATTACATTTTTTCGATAATTTGAATGATTGCATAAAAGGCCACCCCGGGCAGGGGTGACCTTCGCACTGTGTTATATTCCTTGAGATTGCCACGCCAGTGTGAGCACCGGCTCGCAATGACGCACCGAAGGCAGGATGTTCGGCACTGATATCTGATAGCTGATGCCTGATGTCTGATTTACTTTACCATTTTGTCGATAGCTTCCAGCAAATCTTCGATGGCCTCCTGGTCGCCGGCTGTGACGGCATCCACCATGCAGTGACGCATATGGTCTTTCAGAATCACCTTGCCGGTATTGTCCAGCGCTGAGCGGACGGCTGCCAGCTGCACCAGAACCTCGGAGCAGTCCACGCCCTCCTCCACCATGCGCTTTACCTTCTCCAGATGGCCGATGGCACGGGACAGACGGTTCACCACCGCCTTCTGATTCTCATGGACATGGCCGTGGGAGTGGGCAATGCCATGGGCGTGCATATAGGCATGATCATGCTCGTGGTCGTGTTCATGGGTATGGGAATGAAAATCCGATTCAATGTGCATGGCTCCGCCTCCTACTTTTTCAGCTATTATAGCCCCTGAATCCGGCATTTTCAACCCCCATGGGGGGATACGGATTCAAAATAAATGTTTTGACTTCGCTGTGGGATATGGATATAATAGAAGAAAAAGCCTAAAAGGAGAATTTACCATGCATTTAGATCACGATCATGTGAATGGTCTGCCCCACGACCACGAACATACCCACGAGCACAGCCATGAGCACGCCCATGCCGACGGCACCACCCATAGCCATGAGCATGTGCATGCCCACCACCACGACCATGAGCATCCCCATGTTCACGACCATCTGCATGAAGACGGCGCAAGCCATGAGCACAGCCATGATGACTGCTCCCACGACTGCGGCACCTGCGGCAGCCATTGCGAGCACACTCCCATGGAGGAGCTGATGGCACTGATGAAATACATGGTCGGCCACAACGCCGCCCACGCCAAGGAGCTGGCAGATTTGGCCGTGCAGCTGGACAAGGCCGGAAACCACACTGCCTACGAGCAGGTTATGGCAGCAGTCAGCGACTTCGAGAAAGGCAATATGCGCCTGAGCGTGGTACTTGCCAGCATGGATGTAAGGTAAGGAGAATTACTATGTGTCTTTCCACCGTTTATCGGGGCGAAGTGAACCCCGAGACCATTGTTATGAAGAATGTAATGAGCATTGAGCTCAAAGATGGCTGTGTCATCCTCACCGACCTCATGGAGCGTCAGGTGGCCATTGAAGGAAAGCTTCTGAAAGCCAACCTTGTGGATGGCTACGCAATCGTAGAGGAAATCCCCGCCTGATAATCAAAAAAGGCCGCCCCGATGGGGCGGTCTTTTTTTAGATTTCCATTGAGATTGCCACGGGCACAAGCGCCCTCGCAATGACAGCAGGTTACAGTTTTTCCTCGGGAATCCATGAGGCATCATCGCAGGTTACATTTATTCCCACGGCGGCAAGCTCCCGGCGCAAACGTTGAACATCGCCGAAGAACACAGTGCCGTCCATGCCGGTGCGCATGGCACCCTCGATGTTGGCAGGAGCATCATCAATGAAGAAGCACTCGGAAGGTATCAAACCAAAGCGCTCATACAGGCGCTCATAGATTTCCCGCTCGGGCTTGAGGAGTTTTTCCTCCGCGCTGACAAGCAGACCGTCAAAATAGCGGGAGCCGGGAATGCGGGCAAAATAATCCCGCAGCTTCAGGGAAGCATTGGACAGCAGATAAATATGGTAGCCATTCTCCTTGAGTTCCTTAATGAGCTCCCCCATGCCCTCCATAGGTGTTAAGGGACGGCGCCACCAGCCTTTGACAATTGCATCCACCGCCTCATGCATATGGGGCGGCAATTTCTTGCAGACGGCGGCCACGGCATTCTCCTCGGAAATGGTGCCTCTGTCCAGCATGACCCACTGGGGGCTGACAAACAGCTCCTTGACAAGCAGCTCCACATCGCCGAAGCGCAGACCATAGCGGGAGGCAATGGCTTTGGGTTCCCAGTGAATCAGCACGCGCCCCATATCGAACACAATATTTTTAATCATAACACTACCTCCTGATGGCTGAAAAAGTGAGCTTAAACCCGCCGGTAAACAGCTCCGATTGTGCCGGATTTACAGTCCCTCCGTCACTGGCTTCGCTCGTGTCACCTCCCTGTACACAAGGGAGGCTAGTGTCTGTCAAAGACAGCCTTGAGCTTCTCGGCGCGCTTGCGGCGGCGGTCACGGATTTCCAGCCGCTCGCCCAAATCCCGGCTGCCCACACCATAGACAAGGTAGAGGATGATGCCGGAGACAATCATGATGAATACGGTGCTGGCGCAGCGTCTGCCGGAGGCATTGACATTGTAGCCATAGAGGCCTTCCTCGGCGCACATGCTCTGGATGACCATGGCGTAGGTGGTGCCGTAGGAGCTGGCAAAGGTGGCAGACATATCGTACTCCGTAAAGAGTGCGTTGAAATTCAGAGCAAAGACAGCTAAGACAGAGGGCAGGATGATGGGAAGCTTGACCTTGAGGAATGTCCGCAGGCCACCGGAGCCCAGATTCTTCGCCGCATCCTCCAGTTCCTCGTCGATGGCATAGAAGCTGGCCTTTATCATGCGCAGGGAGAACGGCAGTTTCGTGACGGTATAGGCTAAAATTATCAGCAGGCGCACATTCTGAGCGTAGTAGAGGTTATTGCCGCCCACATAGAAGACACTGTCGGAATTAAAGAAGGTACGGTAGCTGTAGCAAATCAGGATGGTGGGCAGCAGCCACGGGAAAAGCAGGCTATACTCCAGCGCCACGCCGGACACGCCCTTGCGGTGCTTGAAGATATAGTTACAGGCCACCACCACGATGATACAGGCTAAGAGCGCCGCGATGGCGGAGAGTGTAAAGGACAGCTTGATGCCGCCCAAGGTTGCATCGTTACTGAACACGCCGGAAATGGAACCCTTGCGCAGCTTATACGCGCCGCGGTTGGTCAGGTACTCATAGTCCTGTGTGCCGAAGTAGTTGATGAGGGTGAACTCGCTCAAATCCAAGGTCTTCATGCGGATGGCTTTATAGGACTGGAATGAGAACAGGACAATCATCACCACAGGGGTCATGTAGATAATAAAGAGGATGTAGGCGTAGATATGGGCAAGGACATTGACAACAGGGTTGGAAATCTTCTGTTTGACAAGCTTCGCTTTGGTCTTGGAGACGGACAGATAATGCCCCTTGCGCTCATAGGAGGAAAGGACAGTCAGCAGAATCACCGTGAACATGGCAAGGATGACGCTTAAAAGGGCAGCTCTTGCCTGGGGGAACGCCTCATCGGCGGTAGAAGAACCGGCCAAGCGGACAATCTCGGGGTTGATGGAGTCATAGCCCAGCAGAGTGGGTGCAGACATGGCACACAGACCCGTGATAAAGGTCATAACCGTTAAGGAAAACAGCGTGGGAATCAGGGTGGGCAGGACAACTTTCCACAGAACCTTGAAAGGGTTGGCGCCCATATTGCGGGCGGCCTCCACGGTGTTGTAGTCGATGCCGCGGATGGCATTGCGCAGGAACAATGCGTGATTGGAGGTGCAGGCGAAGGTCATGGTGAACAGCACCGCGCGGAAGCCTGTGAACCAGTTGAGATTCATATCCGGGAAGGACTTGGAAAGGAGCGTTGTAATGATGCCGTCCCGGTCATAGAGAAACAGGTAGCCCGTGACCAGCGCCACGCCGGAGTAAATCATGGTGGTCATGTAACCGGCGCGCAGGATATTCGCACCCTTGATGTCAAAATACTCCGTCAGCAGCACGATGGAAATGCCCACCACATTGACGGTGACAACAAGGCACAGCGCCAATTTCAGGGAATTGAGCACATAGCGCCCCATGGTGCCCGCAAAGAAGAAGCGGATGACCGCGAAGGGGTCGGCACTTCCGTCCGGGGTATGGGTGGAGAAAATGGATGCCAAGGTATTGAAGCAGGGAATCACCATGAAACCCAGAAAAATATAGAGATAGATAAGAAAACCAATCGCTTTCAGCCATGAATTCTTATCCAAGTGAATGGATTTTCCCATGGTTAAGCCTCCTCGGCATCATAGGCCATCACATCTCTGGGGTTCAGAACGGTATTCACAACCTGCCCGGGCTCATAGATATTGATGCCGTCGTTCTTCTCGATGACCTTGATTGTCTGGCTGCCGAGATCAATATAATATTTAATGTACAGGCCGTAATATTCCCGGCTCAGAACCGTGCCGGGCAGCACCACATCGGATTGCTGGGGCTCCACATTCACATGGATACGCTCCAAGCGGATGTAATTGTGCTTTGCGGGGTCTGCGCCCAAGGCGGTGGACACCTCATCGGACAGACGGTTGATATCGCCGATGAAATTACAGACAAACTCGGTTTGGGAATGGTTATAAATTTCATTGGGGGTACCAATCTGCTCGATGTAGCCCTTATTGAAAACCGCAATACGGTCGGACAGGGTCAGGGCTTCCTCCTGATCGTGGGTGACATAGATAGTGGTGATGCCGAACTCCTTCTGCATCCGCTTGAGCTCGTTGCGAAGCTGGACACGCAGCTTCGCATCCAGATTGGAAAGGGGCTCGTCCATGCAGATGATGGCAGGCTCCGTAACCAGCGCGCGGGCGATGGCCACACGCTGCTGCTGACCGCCGGAGAGCTGGGAGACGGCTTTCTTGAGTTGCTCGTCCGTCAAATCAACCTTGGCGGCAATGGCGCGAACCTTTTTGTCAATCTCGGCCTTCTTGAGCTTCTTGACCTTCAGGCCAAAGGCAATGTTATCATAGACCGTCATGGTGGGGAACAGCGCATAGCTCTGGAAGACAATGCCGATGTTGCGCTCCTCAATGGGCACAGGGGTGATATCCTCCCCTTTCACGAAGACCTTGCCGGAGACGGGGTTAATAAAGCCCGTGATGGTGCGAAGCGTGGTGGTCTTGCCGCAGCCGGAGGGGCCGAGGAAGGTGAAGAACTCGCCCTCTTTGACATGGACATTGATGTTGTGCAGGGCTTCAAAGTCGCCGAATTTCACGATGATGTTCTCTAGCTGAATCATGACGGATGAATCCTTTCGATTTTTTCAAATTCAAAATGAATCATGAAAGAGGAAAATGCTTTTTCTCTTTCATCGTGCATTTTGGGATGGATTGGGTGCGCCCTGCGGGCGATGGATGGGGTGTGGTTGAATGGAAAGTTGCCGACCGAGCCTTCGGTCGGCAACTTTAATATCAGGGATTAGCCAACGGACTGAGTCAGGGTAGCCCAATCAAGGGTATCCCATGCAGGCTCGGCCACGGGAGCATTCTCGTCTGCCCAGTAGAAGCCCAGGTTGGACATGATGTTGGTCCACTCGGAGGAGTGAGCGGCAACATACTCTGCATAGGTCATGTCGGTGCCGTCAACCTTGGTCAGAGCGAAGTTCTTGAGCTGGTAGATAGCGGGGATGCCATCGGGGTACAGCATAGCAGCAGCCTTGGTGTTGCAGGGATAGGTATCGAACTCGTCGCCCCATGCGCTCTGCACCTCAGCGGAGCCGAACCACTCGGCGAAGGCCTTGACAGCCTCGGTCTGCTCGGCGGTACGGCCGGCCTTGTCCAGAATGCCGACATACTCGGCAATGTAGTAGGTTCCGTCATCGATGTCAACCAGAGCCCAGTTCTCGGGGTTCATGGTGCCCTTCAGGGGGTTAGCGGAGCCTTCTGCAGCGGCGTCAATCTGGCCGTACAGAGCGGAGGAATAGAAGCAAGACACAGCCACATCGCCCTTGTTCAGAGGAACGAAGCCGTACTTGTAGTCATCGCCGTGGCAAACACCGTCAGCGCAGAACTTCCACAGAGTCTTCCAGCCGTCAACGCTGATGCCGCCGGCAGGAGAGGTAGCATCGGTGAAGGCATAGAGCATAGCGGAGTTGATGTTGGAGTTGGTGGTGCCGCCGACCTTGTTCTGACGATACCAGCTGTAGCCGGAGTCGACAACATCTGCCCAGTGAGCGAAGTGCAGCTTCTCACCCTTGGTGCCCAGCTCATCGTTACGATAGAGCATCAGGACATTCTGGATGACCAGGCCGTAAGCCTGACCGGGGTATGCGTACTCGCCGACTTCGGAAGCCCAGGAAGGAGTCCAGTCAACCAGCTTCAGGTTCTCATACTTGCCACCGACAATCTGACCCCAGCGGGTCTCGTTCAGACCGAAAATCAGGTCGCCGTCTTTGTTCTCGTTGGCAGCCTGCACAGCAGCGGAGTCGCCGGAGATGACGGAGTTGTCGTCGATGGAGATGGTGAAGCCTGCATCCTTAGCCTCGTTAATCAGCCAGGTGGTGCGCTCGGAGGAATTGGAGTTGGAGTAGATGCGGATGGTGTAGCCGGAGTAATCTTTCTCTTCGGGTGCGGGGGTGGTGTCAGGTGCGGGGGCTTCGGACTTTGCGCCGCAGGCAGCCAGAGACAGAACCATCACGACAGCCAGAAGCAGAGCAATCAGCTTTTTCATGTAGATGTTCTCCTTTTCATTATTAGGAATCTCTGAACAATTCGGATGCGGCTGAAGAGTCAATCTTTTACCTTACCCACGCAATTTAAAAATTGGGAAATACACAAAGTATTCCCGCAATTTTCAAATTTTTGTGTAAGGCAAAATCTTCGTCTCTCAGCTCTTGCCTCATGATTCATAGCTTCCTTAGGTTTTTCACCTGTGGATATTATAACGCCGCGAAGGAAAAAAGGAAAGATGGGATTTCTGCTATTTTTGTATCAGTATTGTGATAAACCCCTCCGATTTGTCAAATCGGAGGGGCAAGATTTATGGAAGAT
>JAZRVX010000035.1:0-1120 GCA_045599455.1 Faecousia sp.
TCGCTACTCATTCCACCATTCTCTCTTCCTGTCTGTCCACCGCTCCTTACCGGTACGGCTTCATCCATCAGGAATGCTCCTCTACCAATCATTTCTGATTCCCGAGCTTCGGTGTCGTGTTTCAGCCCCGGACATTTTCGGCGCAGGAACTCTCGACCAGTGAGCTATTACGCACTCTTTGAATGTGTGGCTGCTTCTGAGCCAACATCCTGGTTGTCTTTGAAATCCTACATCCTTTTCCACTTAACACACACTTGGGGACCTTAGCTGCGGGTCTGGGCTTTTTCCCTTTTGACTACCCAACTTATCTCGTGCAGTCTGACTCCCGGCAATCGGCTGTATGGCATTCGGAGTTTGATATTCTTCGGTAGGCTTTGCCGCCCCCTAGGAAATTCAGTGCTCTACCTCCACCAGTCTCTGCCGAGGCTAGCCCTAAAGCTATTTCGAGGAGAACCAGCTATCTCCGGGTTCGATTGGAATTTCTCCCCTACCCACACCTCATCGCCACCCTTTTCAACGGATGTGCGTTCGGTCCTCCACTGCCTCTTACGGCAGCTTCAACCTGGACATGGGTAGATCACCCGGTTTCGGGTATACTTCCACTGACTCTGGCCCTCTTAAGACTTGGTTTCCCTACGGCTCCGCGCCTGAAGCGCTTAACCTTGCCAGTAAAAGTAACTCGCCGGACCGTTCTACAAAAAGTACGCGGTTGTACATTTAAAGTACTTCCACAGCTTGTAGACACAGGGTTTCAGGTTCTCTTTCACTCCCCTCCCGGGGTCCTTTTCACCTTTCCTTCACAGTACTTTGCTCTATCGGTCACTAAGTAGTATTTAGCCTTGGGGGGTGGTCCCCCCGTATTCCCACAAGGTTCCACGTGTCTCGTGGTACTCTGGATCCTGCTCAGTCTTTTCGGCTTTCACGTACGGGGCTTTCACCCTCTCTGGCCGGCTTTCCCAAAACCGTTCTGTTAGCCTCCAAGAATCTTAAATGCAGTCCGAACCCCGGTGTGCACGCACACCGGTTTGGGCTCTTCCGCGTTCGCTCGCCGCTACTTACGGAATCGAGTTTTCTTTCTTTTCCTCCGGGTACTTAGATGTTTCAGTTCCCCGGGTTCCCC
>JAZRVX010000036.1:0-18364 GCA_045599455.1 Faecousia sp.
CAGAAGAAGATAAAGAAAAAGAAAAAGATAAGAAGAAGATACTTGCTAACGCAAGTAAGGGGCGTGAGGCCGACTTCGATTTGTTTTGGTCTTCTTATCCGAAGAAGGTTGGCAAGGCAGATGCAAAGAAGGCGTTTGCCAAGGTGAAAGAGCCTGTAGATAAGCTCATCTCCGCTGTGGAACAGCAGAAGAAGTCCGACCAGTGGACGAAAGAAAACGGAAGGTTCATCCCAAACCCTGCAACATGGCTGAACCGTGGCAGTTGGGATGATGAGCTTCCGCAGAGCGTGATGGGATATAACGGAAAGATAGTTGCTGTTGACGCTAAAGCTCGTGAGGAAGAAACTTCCGCAGAACTTGAATATCTGAAGCGCAGATACAATTTGTGAGAAAGGAAATAAGATATGACTTTGAAATATATCATTGCGGGTGAACCCCGCACCAAGAAGAACCACATGCAGTTGGCAAGAACCAAGGACGGCAGAGTGTTCCCCATCCAGAGTTCTCAGTATCTGGAATATGAAAAGTGGTGCAAGGCGCATCTGAAGAAGCCGACAGCGCCCATCGAAACTCCTGTCACCGTTTCTGTGAAGTATTTCATGAAGACGAAGCGCAGAGTGGATATCACCAATCTGCTCGGTGCAACCGATGACATTCTGGTGGAGTGCCGCATCCTCGCGGATGATAATTGCAACATCATCAAATCCCATGATGGTTCCCGCGTCTATTTCGACAAGGATAATCCCAGAGCCGAAATCACCATCACCGACTATGTGGAGGGCGAAAATGAAAATAACCCTTGACGAAAAGGCAATCATGCCGACCAGAGCGCATGACACGGATGCTGGCATAGACCTCTACGCTCCGTTTTCCTTTGCGGTTGAGCCGCATGGCTTCCTGAAGGTGAACCTTGGTGTCCATGTCCAGATACCCCAGAATTGCGTTGGACTTATCACATCCAAGTCCGGTCTGATGAGCAAGGGCATCACCTGCCGTGGCACGATTGACTGTGGCTATACAGGCCCAATCAACGCAGTCGTCTATAACCATAGCGATAATTACTACATCTTTGAGGAAGGAGACAAAGTCACCCAGCTTGTGGTTCTGCCTTGCGTCCTCGCTCCCTTGGAGCTGGTGGATAGCTTGGAAGATACCGAGCGTGGAGCTGATGGCTTTGGCAGCACTGGTAAATGACAAAAAAGGATAAGCAAAGCATTTCCACCGCTCTGCTCTGCATCCTCCTTCTGGTTCTTGCGCTCATCGTGGGTGCAAGAGCCGGGTGGGTGAGTGCGGAAAAGCATATAGAACCGGAATGTGTGGAGATTGCGCCTGAATATGACCCGCTGGAGGTCATTATCGAGCATGAATATATCTACACACCGCTGCCTGTGGACTATGAGGTGTACGAAGGAATTATGTTCGATGATGAAGCTGCCGTCCTTCTCGCAAAGATGGCTTATGGCGAATACCGTGGCAACGATGACCGTCAGGTGACGATGACCATGTGGTGCGTCCTCAATCGTGTGGACTCTCCCTTGTATCCTGATACGATTGCAAAGGTAGTCAATCAGCCAAGCCAGTTTATGGGATATAGCCCATATAATCCTGTGGATGCAAGACTGTATGAGCTTGCTGTCCAGACCCTAAAGCTGTGGGAAGCGGAAAAGCTGGAAGGCGAGAGAACGCTGCCGAAGGAGTATCTGTATTTCTCCGGCAACGGAGAAGTGAACATTTACCGCACACAGAGCGGTGATATTTATGGGGTGGAAAAATGAGACTGATTGATGCTGATGCACTGAAAGCCCACTACGCTTGGTGGGATGACGAACGCAAAGAACTGTTCGATGAAATCGTTGATTTGCAGCCGACAATAATCGTAATGAATGAGGAGAAAAATGAATGAACGAATGTTTAATTTCCGGCTACACATTGCCGGAAGCATATCATCAGGCGCTGGTTGCGCTGAATAGATACGGAGTAATTTCCGATTGTGAATATCAGGACACCAAGACAAGGCAGAAGGAACTTCCAATGACTTTCTATGTTGGAAATCCTCTGGCAGAGCCTATGATTTCCCGTCTGTGGATCGGTGGAGCGTATGACCTCGAACGATATCGGCAAGAGATGCTCGATGGTGTTCTGGATGACATGATTGGAAACGGCTGGGACTACACATATCACCATCGCATGACCAACTTCTACGGTATCGACCAGATTAAGTTTGTCATTGATGAACTTCGCAGATATCCAAACTCCAGAAGAGCGGTCATCACTATTCGTAGTGATAAGGACATCAGCACCAGTGCGCTCGACCCGGCTTGCTTGCAGCATATCCAGTATTTCATCCGTGATGGAAAACTCCATTGTAAAGTGCTTTTCAGGAGCAACGATGCAGTGGAAGCAACCTTCATGAACGCATTCGCACTTATCATGTTGCAGAAGCAGATTGCGGATGAACTCGGTGTTGAAGTGGGCAGTTACACCCATCGTGCCAATTCCTTCCATGCTTACGAAAAAGACTGGAAGCTGCTGGATGGCTATGTCAAGCGCATCGAAAGCGGTGAAAACCTAACCTACGATTACGAGGGTGAGTTCGATGAGATGATGGAACAAGCCAGACCTGATGTGGAGAAGCTGCTAGACCAGTTGGGAGCGTGATGCCGGTTGAACTATATCGACAGAACAGGCTTGACTTACGGAGATTACACCGTCATCAAGCGCATGGAAAACAGGTCTTACGAAAACGGCAATGTGGTCGCAAGATGGCTTGTGAAATGCAACCTGTGCGGATGTGAGAAAATCGTTGGAGGTTGCAGTGTTCCAAAAATGGGAAAATGCAGATGCAGAGTCGGGCGTAAGCCGAGAGGAAACTATGATGAGGTTCCGCTTTGCCGTTATAACGATGGCGTTAGCTGTGAAGTGACGAGACAGGAAAGATGCTATGGGTGCGGATGGTATAAGCAGTACCTGAAGCAGCGCAGGGTGCGCTGAGCGTTTGGGGGTGACGCTGCATGAGAAAGTGTGTTGACTTAACCGGAAAGCGCTTCGGTCGCCTTGTTGTTGTGTCTCAATGCACTATGGACGAGCTGAAGGGATATGCCATGTGGGAGTGCCGATGTGACTGCGGAAACTTGTGCAAGGTTCGCTCCCAGCACCTTCGCAGGGGTTCGGTGAAATCCTGCGGCTGTCTCTTGTATAAGCCGAAGGACGGCGCAAGCGCCTTTTGTATTTATAATGATGGCGTTGTGTGCAAGGAAAAGGATAAGTGTTCCACTTGCGGTTGGAACCCGGATAGAAAAAGACAGAGGATTTGAAGTCCTCTGTCTTTTTTTGCTTGTGTTCAGGAAAGCATGTTCATTGCCTTTTCAAGGCACATTCTGTCCTCTCCGGAAACCTCGCCGTTGCGCATCATTTCCTCCATCTGCTTCTTCAGATACTCAACGCCCTCGCTGCGGCTATATCCGTCCCGGCTGTAGTGGCCCCGAACATAGTGACGGCTTCTGTAGCTGTTGCCATCATAGCTGTCTCCGTAACTGTTGCCATAGCTGTTGCCATAGCTGTTGCCATAGCTGCGGTTGCTGTTGCCGTACATGCTGTAGGAGTCTCCACCTTCCAGCATTTTGATTTTGCAGATGCCCTTAATGGTGTCAATGGCCTTGTTCGCAATTTCAAGGTCGCCCATGCTCATTTCGCCCTTCTTGGCGATTTCCTCAATCTCGCGGCAGAGCATTTCGGAAATGCGTTCCATTGCTCTCATGTCCATAATCAGCCCTCCTTGTCTACGCTAATATAAGCAGTAGTAAGGGGAACTGCTGTAACGGCAATCAGACTCAGTCTGCTGCAACCGCAGTCAACGGGAATGTCGTAGCAAACATCAGCGCTGAGAACATCGCCAACCGTGGCAGGAACCAGTGCGATGAGCGTGCCGGGAATAGCAACGCCGTCCAGCGCAAGCTGCATCTGGATTGCTGCTGCCGCTGTTGCCGTGGTAACGATGTGAGCGCAGACATGATAAACATTCGGATCGCAGCAGCATCCGCTGCCGCGCAGAGAGATTGTTCCTGTCCCATTACGATGCTGAATGTTGCAGCAGCCGGGAACGATGGTTGTCTGCCAAGTTACGGCAGCTCCGGCTGCAAGCGTCTGAGGGGTAAGAGCTGCGTAAGATGCCATATCAAGCACCCCCTTTAACCGCCGTAGCAGCAGCGATTATTACCGCAACCCCAAGGTGCAGGAACTGTGTAAGCAGGAATGGGAGGAGGATTGAGACGATTGATGATGTACTCGTTCTGAGCCATCTGACTTGCTGCCAGCTTCAGAGCGGCGTTCTCATCGCGCAGTGCCTCAATCTTGCCAGCGTTCAGGTAGTCGATGATGCGGTCAGCATTCTTGTCGATTGCCTGAAGCGTCTCGCAGTGGCGCATTGCGCCATTGTAATTCACCTCGTTGAAGCCCTGCATCATGTTCATGTTGGTAGCGTTGTTCATCTGGGCCTGTGTGTAAAAACCATCGCACAAGCCGTTGGTAATGCTATCGAGCTTGCGCTCCGTCATAGCAAAGTCAGAAGTCAAAACATAACCGTTGTTCACGCCGCCACCTCCATTACCGATGCCGCCCCAGCCAAACATTGCCGCAATGACGAACAGAAGGATAATGCCTCCCCAATCGCCAAAGCCACCATTTTCATTGATAGACATATTTTTGTCCGTCCTTTCTGATTTTTTTATTTTTCAAAACCGTGGCCACCGGATTTTGATTACTTAAACATTCCCTTGAACTGCTCAAACTGTGGCATCATCTGCTGCGCCATCATCTGAGCCTGATTGAGCTGCTGCTGCGTGAGCTGTCCGCTTTGCAGCATCTGACTGATAATCTGGTTCGGGTTCTGCCCACGAACACTCTGCAAAAACTGTGGGAACTGCATGAGATTGATGTTATTCATTGCTCATTTCCTCCTTCGGTGCTTCAAGTGCTGCAAGCCTGTCCTCAATGCCTTTGAGCCGTTTGTCAAAAGCGCTGCTTTCCGTCTCTTCGTCATAGCTGTAATTCAGCTTCTGGATCATCGGAACGCCCTGTGCGTTCACCGTCTTTCTGTAAATAGATTGCCGTTCGCTGTCCCAGAGTGTGACCGTGTTTCCCGGTGCAACCAAATATGCCTTGGCTCCGATTTCGCCTTGCACAAAAATTCTGTCGTCCGGCATCACCATCTGTGGCTGCTGCATCTGCTGCATCTGCGGATATTGCGGATAGTAGTTTGTGTTGAAATTTGGAATGAAGCTCATTTTTGTTCCTCCTTCGTCCAGTAATACAAAGGCACACACCGTCCGCTATCCCATGTATCAAGCCAGTCTCCATCGCGGAGCGTAACGACATGGCCGCTGATAGCCAGAATGTATGTTCCTGTTGGATGCTCGTTTGCGAACTGCTCAACCGTGTAGCAATCGGGACATGTGTTTGGTATCGGCTTTCTTTCATATCCAAGTTTGCGGAGATAAGCACCCCAAACGCTGTTGGCGCTGCCCCAGTCTCCTTGCTCCAAACCCTCTAGGCATAGGTCTAAATAAACCTCTTCCCATGCCTTGCCCGTAGCGGCTACGATCGCTCTGACCGGGCAATCTCCGGCGCGTGCGCCTTTCGGATTTGGATTAAAAAACTGCCACATAAGCCTCACCTCTTTGTGGCTCAAACATAACAAAAAAGTCGGCAGCTAAACTCTCGTCTAACTGCCGACTTCCTGTCGTGTAACTTTTATAAAACTGTCAATGTGTGTCCATGTAGGTCTCTTCTGCGCTGAACTTGCGGGGCGGGAGAAGCGGATTGAACTTCTGCGCGTTGTCGTATTTCACCTTCAGCCGCTTGATAATGCGGTCAACGGTGGCAAGGCTCATGCCAAGTTTCATGCTCTGCTCAACCCGGCTCCAGCCTGCAACTCTGGTTCTAATAATCATTTCTTCGTCTTTGGTCAGCATTGCATCTTCGATGAATGTTTCCAAAATGATTTTGTTCCATGGCACCTGCTTACTCACGTCTGCTTCTCCTTTCAGTTCAGAATGTTGTATAGCATCATGACGGTAGCGCTGGAAATTCCAACATCCTTGCAGTGCTTAATCATGTCGGACTTCTTGGTGTAGTTGCTTCGCAGCTCCTTATAGCCGACCAGCTCATCAAGGGTGTATTTTCCGCTGTTATAAGCCTTCTCGAACTTCTCGCCGCTGCCAGTCAGTTTTCCGTCCTTCATCATGAAGCTGAGAATGCCGTCCAGCTTTTCCTCCTCGCTCAAATCTGTGGAGAGGATGCTGCGATACTTCTGGTATTCCTTCTCATGGTCGTTGGAGAGAACTGCGTCAACAATGCTGAATGCGCTGTCTCCGCTCATGGCGAACTCGCCAACCAAGCGGTCATACTGGTTGCTGTCTGCGGGAGAAATGGTGTTGAAGTGGTTGTACTGCATTGCAGCAGCCTTCTCGTCGGAAGAAAGGCCAAGCTGGTCAAGATACTTGGAGAAGGCAGAAGCCTTCACGGTAGCGCCCTTGCCGTCCAGTTCCTTCTCGATGTTCTTTGCTTCGTTCTTAATTTCAAAGAACTGTGCAAAGTCAAGTCCGCTATCCATGGCGTTCTGAACGCTCTTTGCGTTGCCGCCAAGCTCGTATTCAATGCCCTTGCTCTCCAGATATTCCTTCTTCGCTGTGGCTGTGGCGTAGCTGTTGATTTTAGCAAGGACTTCGGCCTGCTCCTCTTTGGAGAGGTTGTCCAGCTTTCCTGCGTTCATCAGAACTTCGGCTGCATAATCGAATGTGCTGCCAACAGTCTGTTGCCACTGTCTCTTCTCGGAAACGGACATCTTATCCTTCACGGTGTTGCCATCCGCATCCTTGTAGCTGACGCTGTTCGGAGCCTTTCTGGTGATATACTCTCCAAGCTCCTCGCTGAACTTCTGAACCTCTGTGGGATGATACTTGCTGACAGGGAAGGGGTTCACCATACTGTTCGCGAGGTTGCCGGCACCGCTCAGACCTGTGGTAACAGGATTGCCGTGTGCATCCAGCTTCTCCGGCAATGTCTGCCTCAGACCGGGAACGGAGTTGCGAACAGCGTTGACAGGACGCATCAGCGGATTGTCTGCACTGGTGTCTCTGCTGTATTTGTCAGTTCCCTGTGCAATGTGACGCAGCGGGCCGGGGATGAAGCCAGTGACATTGCTTGCACCCAGGTCTCCGAGAACCTTCGCAATGATGTCGCCTGTGGTGTCAGCATCAACTGTGTTTCCGTTCTCGTCCGTGTATCCGGCATAAGGATAAGCAACATCATAATAGATGGTTTCCAGAGTGTCGTTGACGGAGAGGGAAGTGTACTGTTCCAGAGCAGCCTTCGCAGTGATATCCAAAATTTTCATCAAGTCAGCAGATGAGCCTTTATCTTTAAGCTGTGCAGCAATAACGCCAGCCTTCATCAGAGCATCGAAGGGAACAAAGTCAGAGACTTTTACGAGATAGTCTCCGTCCTGAACGGAGTTGTCCCCGTCAAGGAAGCGTCCGAGTGCGCTCAGATTGAGCTGCAAGCCTCTCAGACCTGCATTGGACTTGTCCATGGTCTCGTCCATGTCATCGCTGTCCTCATTGGATAGAATGCCGAGGTTGTAGAGGATAGCGGCAAGCCCCATCATGGCACCGCCAACAAGAGGACGAACAAGGCTCTTTGCCAGTTCTCTCTGTGCAACAACAGCGGTTTCAACAGCCGTCATATCCTCATAGCCTCGTCTGCCCTTGCCGGACTGGTTCGGCTCAAAAGTCGTAACGCCGTTTTCCGTCTTTGCGGAGTTGATAATCTGCTTGTTGGCTTCGTTCATAACATAGAAGTTGTAAACAGCCTTTGCCAGACCGACAGGGGTGTACTCGGCAACCGTCTGGGCGGCTGTTCCTGCGAAGCGTGCATACTTGTTCACGAGGTCGGCAGCGTTAAAGTCTTTGACCTGAACATCCTTGCCGAGAATTTTGCCCTTTCTGTTTCCAACGGTGCCGAAACCGACCTGTCCAAGAAGAGCGTTAATGTCTCCAAGGAAATCTGCGGTGATGGTTCCTCTGTGGAAGTTGCGGTATTCAACATCCTTGGCAATGGACTTGCGTCTGGTTTCTTTTGTCTGTCTCCAGTTGTTCTCGTCCTTGCCCCAGTCTGAAAGGCTTTCGCCAACGCTGCCAACAGTGCCGCCGCTCTGGTAGGCATCTGTGGTTTCCAAGCCAATGCCGAGCGCAGTTTCCAAACCGCCCATGATGCCGCCTGTGTGCAGATGATAGGAGTTTTCAGTATACTTGCTCTGACCGCCGTTTGCCGGAGCGTTCAAAGTCTGGCTCACGAAGCTGCGTTTTGCGCTCTTTGCAGCAGCCTTCTTGGACTCTTCGCTGCCATAGCCCTTTTCCAGCATGATGGTTCTGGCCTGCTCTTCTGTGAGATTGATGCCAGCCTTTGCATACTGTGCAACAATCACTTTGGCAACAAAGCCGTCAACAATGCTTGCAGCACCGTTTGTGACTCGGCTTTCCAGATTTCCGAATGCCCAGTTGGTGATGATGTTTCGCTCCAGAGTTTTCGGGTTCAGGAGCTGGCTAATGCTCTGCCAGTTGTTCACATTCTGCATAACGCCCTTGGGAACCTTGTCCCAGATCGCGCCGACAGAGCTGGAAAGCGCAAGGTCGTAGAGGTTTTCCAATGTGATGGTGTCGATGTCATCCAGAATGGCTCCTGTTTTCTTGCCAATCTTAATACCACGCTCGGAAGCAAGCCGCTTCACCATATCACGAAGTGCATCCGCATCATTGTTCAGATAAAACATGTGTGCTTCCGCAATGTTGCCCTCTGCGTGCTTCAGCAGATTTTCAACGGCAGCTTCGTTAAGACCGAGCTTTGCCTTCTTTGCGTCTCGCAGGCTTGCCATGGCATTTCGGATTTTCTCAGTCAGGTCACGAGCGTTGCGAACCGCTTTCACATCATTGCTCATCTCCCGATTGTTCATAGCAAGGAGCTGGCCTTCCTGACTCTTCTGGTTGAGGAACTTTGCAACGAAATCGTTGTAGTCCTTCTCGTAACCGTGCATAGCTGCAAAGTCCTTCAGCATGTTGAGTTGTGCCATCTCGCTGACATTGAGAAGATCTTTACCGAGCAGTTCGTCTCTCTTTGCGTGGTAGTTCAGAATTTCTCCGCTTTCGTTGTCGATTTCCAAACCGCCGATGCTTGCGTCTGTTGCGGCTGCATCGACCTCTTCCTGTGTGAAGCTGCGGTAACGAGTGTTGGTCTGGTTGCCATGATTGGTTCCGTATTTTACAGTTCCTCTGGCGTTTCCGTTCTCATCTCTGCCGAGATAGCCGGGGACGGTGTTAGAGTTCGCCTTGTAGTTCAAAGCGCCCATGTGTCCGGCTCTGTGAATAAGGTCATCAATAGATGCGTTGGAGTCGGAAGAACCGGAAACATAATCGTAAAGCCGCTTCGCAACTTCCGCAACAGCATCGTCAAGTCCAACGCTGCCATCTTTGATGATGTCATCGAACATTGCCTTTGCAGTGTTCGTGTTGTTGCTGAAGATAACGGAGCGAATAACGCTTCTGAGGTTTGCCGTTTCTTCATCGGAAAGCGCGTCATAAGCGTTGACAACGGGCTGTTCATGTGATAAATTGGCGCTGTCCGAGCCGTCAGGGACATCGTAATTCGAAAGGCGCACATTGCTGTTTTCAGTCTGTCCGTCCTCGTGGGTGCGAAGCGGCTCGGAATTTTCATTTGTTCTGATAGAATAGATTTGCGACCTCGTATCTCTGTCGAGCGTTCTGATAGAGAACACAAATGGTACAGTCCTATCTCCAACTTGTACTGTTGAAACAAAATAATCCCACCCTGTCGTGCTACCGTTGTCAGATGCAACGCCATGAACATCGTGGTCTGCACTTCCGATATAATCGGCATTTTCAATAATTTCGCTAAACTTTTGAGCCGCTGCGCTGCGTTCCTGAGTCGGGAAACCAGCGTAGTGGCTTTTTGCGCTTTTGGTGAAATATGCCTCCAGAGTCCCATCGCCCATGTGAAAATATACGCTTCTGTCTCCAAAAAGTCTTGTGATAATAGATTTGATATATTTCCTAGCGCTCTTGCTGTCGTTCCAATCAGCCTTTCCGTCCTCTGCAGCAACCTCATCAGCAGAAATCTGAGTTACCTTACCGCTACGCAAATGACCGGAAACAATCTCGTCAACCTTGCTATTGAAAGCATCAACATCATTGTAATCCAGCTTAACAGGATTGCTTGGCGTGAGATTGTCGTTAAACTCTGCGCTGGGAGCGTTCTGCATTTCAGCCATATCAGTTGATGTCTGCTCCTGCGCTTCGCTCTGAGGCTTAATTTTGCCCTGTTCAAACAGCATGGAGAAATCAGGCTGAGTTGCTTTTGGGGAAATCTTGTTTGCGATAGCATTTCCACCTTGACCGATAGCACCAAGGAAAACACCAACAACGCCATCCTGAATAATCTGGTCAAGCTCGTATTCAGGTCTGTTGCCTGTGATGGCCCACTCAGCGGCAGGTTCAAGAATGTCTGCAATAATTTCTTCCATACCTTCAGACAGGAGTTCAGCGGGAACACTGTCAAGGATATTCAGGAAAGCCTTGTTGCTTACGATTTTTCCGACAAGTTTGTTGACGATGCCGGAACCACTATCGTAAGCTGGGTTGCCTCCGAACAGTTTCTCTGTAAAGTATTCGGTGGCAGCGGTTGCAATGCCGATAGCAACGCTCTGCTGCTCAGAATAACCTTTCTGGCGTGCCTGCTGTGCTGCGCCACCGAAAGAGCGAACCATCATCGGTGCCATTGCTCCACCTGTAAGCAAGCCAATGCCAACATCAGCAGCCAACTGCGCTCCGGCAACTCCAGCGCCAACGAGCGTTCTGCCGACAAAGCCGAGACCCTCCTGCGCGCGCTCAATGTCTTTGGAGCCACTTTCCATCATCTTGTCGGAGAAAGCCTTTGCGGCATCTGTGTAAACACCCTGATTTTCCTTTCGCTTATTGCTGTTTGCGGCAGATTGGGAAATGGAAGAGATATACGCATCGAGTTCTGCATCTCCCGTGGGAGAACCCATGTTTTTTCCGTTGTATTCATCTCCGGCAAGCGGAACGCCACCGAGATCGCTGTATCCGATTGCTCCGGCAATGCTTCCAATGTATGTCTTTGCAGCGCCGCTTGCAGCTTTCCCGGCTCGTTCTGCTGTGCTAGGTGGATTGATTTTACCGCCACCCCCAGAGTGGGATGGTGTAAAAGAACCATCACTGCCGGAGCTTGTGACGAGCTTCACAACATCAATTTTCTTGTTGTTTTCCGAAGCATCAAGCGCAGGTGTTGCCTGCGCCGATGTTCCAAGACTCTTGCCGAGAAGTCCATTCTTGGCAAGGTTATCCATAAATCCAGATGCCATAATGACCTCCTGTTATCTGTTAGCCATCCTACTCAAAAAATCGTTCTGTACCATCTGATCAACCAAGGCTTTGCCGTTGGAATAGTTGGACTGGTTGTTCATATCCTCCCAGAGTGCGAGGTAATACGCCCAGCCGTCAGAGCCAGCCTTGTAACCAAGCGTTTTTTCAATGTACTGGGATGCGGCAAGCTCGTCCTTGATATTGCCGAGGTCAGTTTTCACATCTCTTGTGCTTTGGCTGGTGTATGTTCCGTTGCCAGCACTGCTTGCCGTTGCGTTTGCGGCCTTCAGCGCCAAGTTTGCATCAAACTGGCTCTGGTTCTGGTTGAGGGTTGCATACTGGTAATCAAGCTGTGCCTGCAATCTGCTGTTTTCAACGAGATTGTTGTCAACTCTGATATACTCCTGATACAGCGCCTTTGCCTGCTCCAGATTGTTGTTGGCAATAGCTTCTGCAATGGCGTTTTTGTATCGTGCCTCAAGCTGATAACGCTCGGTCTCAATGTCCTTCAGAGCGTTGGCCTCTGCGGTGTTCAGGTCGTTCAGGCTCTGTTGATACTGGTTCTGCATGGAAAGCTGGCTCTGTCCGGCTGCGCCTGTGTTCAGTCCGCTTGCAGCAAAATACTCATTCATGTTGTTTTTTGCAACGGCTGCATTGGCTGCTGCTTGGTTCATGCCCTGCTGATAATACTCAGGGATTTTATCTTTTGCAGCGTTCAGCGCAATAACGCTTTCATCGTAAGCGCCCTTCAGAGCGGCTTCTGCCGCCGCCTGACTCTCTGCGTAAAGATCGCGGATATATCCGTTGCCGCTGGTGCCTGCGTAAAGGTTGTAGGTGTTTTGCGGCTGCTGCTGCTTGTTGATGGTGAAATTTGTCTGGCCGGTAGCGGCATCATAACTGGAGCTGACGCCAAGGTCACGAAGCTGCTGCGCAATGCTGTCGTTCTGCCCTCTCAACGCAAGCTGTGTCGCGTTGTTCTCCCAAGCGCCGCCCTTGTTTCCCTGCGCAGCATGAGCCGCGTCAGAGTTTGCGTTATACTGACTGATAAGATTGTTGATTTTGTCTTCCTGTGTAGCGTAACCGGGCGCTACATAGTTTGTGCTAACATTTGCTGCCATAGTTTCCTCCTTACTTCACATTGCCACTGTAGCGCACCTGAATGTCTGCGCTTGTGATGGTGGCAGTGCCTGCGCTCTGCTTGCTCTCAAAAACAAGCTGGTAATAGGTGTATTTCTTAACCTTCAGCTTCAAGCGGGCCATCTGCGGCTGTCGGTTCGTACCAAAGCTGAACTGGCTGAAATCCATCTGTTCAAAGGTAGAAAGGCCGTAACTTACGCTTTTGTCCGGGTAATTGCTGTTTTTGTTGCTTCTTGCGGTAACGGTGATTTTCGCTCTGGCTTCCGGCTTCATGCCAACCCAGATGGTGCTGGTGTACTTTCGTTTCCAGTCCTTGCTGAAGTCCATGCTTCCGCTTCTCCAAAAAGCATCAACAAAGGCCTCGCCGTCCTTGCCGTAGTCCTTGTAATGCTCTCTTCCAACATGGCGTATCTCACCATACGGTGTTCCGATATAAAGGTCTTCGTCAATGCGAACCATGCTTGTGGCGGGGAAGTTGGTGTAGATATACCAAGCGTCAACGCTGTAGTTGTGGATAACGGCTGTGCCGTCAACGATGATGTAAAGTTCCTGTGTGTAGTCATCGTCAAAGCAGTATGCCCGTTTCAAATCCAGTTCTGTGAGCGTTTCCTTTACCCTCTGGCCAATGAGCTTCGCCTGTCTCTCGTCCAGCGTGAAGTTGCCGTAGCTGTTGCCCTTCCATTCGTAAACATTGTTTGCGTAAATGGTGTAGGGGTTATTGGTAACATTCTGCACCTGACCCATGGCAACATTGCCGATGGTCTTGTTGGTGGGAGAAACATAAAAGCCGGGGATAACTCTGCCGTCAGGCAATGCAATGGTGTCGTAGCCAACGGTGTATGCGCTGTTTGGCTTAAATGCCAGCATCTTGGAGTAATGGCGAATAAGTCCGGTGATAGGTGTGTTCGCTTCTCCAACGGAGAGAATGTTCAAATCCGGGAAATACTCCGCTGTTGGCTTGCCGTTGCGGTCAATGCCGGAGTAAAAAGCCTGATTGCTGCCGTCTCCGTAAAGGAAGATGCGGTTGTCGTTGTTTCCGTTGTATGTTTCAGCAAAGCGCATGGAGAGAACGCTTTCTCTGCTGTCTGCGCCTGCGGTGTATTCAATTTCAAGGTTGTCCACGCCTCTTTCCGGAGCTTCTTTGAAAGTGACTGTGCCTTTCTCCGTGTCCGCCGACCATTCTGCAATGGTGGCTCCGCTCAGGCTCTCAATGCGATCAACGCTTGCGATGTCTTTTTCCGGGAGGTAGAAAACCATGGCTGAGCCATCCGGGGAAAATCTCGCAATGCGTTTTGCGGTCAGTTTGTTGATTTGCTCGTTCTCCTGTCCGTTTCCGGCTGGCGTGGATGCAACAATGATGGTGGGGATATAGCCTGCAACAGCTTCAAAACCGTGTTCCATATCTCCGTCCCAAACCATATAGTCTGTGCCGTTCATGGCGTAAACCTTGTTTGCGTAGCCGAAGAAGAAAACGCTGCCCTCGCTGATTTCGCCAAGCTCCGTTGCTTCATCGCCATCAATGTGCCATAGCTTTCCTGCCGCTGCGCAAATGAAGTGGTGCTGTCCTGCAACGCTGCCGTACCACATTCCATGAACAGCTCCGTCAAAGGAAAGTATCGTCTTTGTGCCGGGGCGAATGCGCAAGCTGCCGTCAGAGGTGATGCACCAGTTTCTCATTTCCGCAGCTTCGCCCAGCTTCAATCTGGTGTCGCCGCTGTCAGTCTCGTTCACGCCGAGAAACCGCTTGATTTGAAAAACATTAGTGTCATTACCCGAAATAATCTTCGCCATTCATTCTCACCCCCATCTGGAGAACTCTCCATACTCGTTCACATACCAGTGACCGATGATTTCTCCGTCCTCGTCATACTGTGCAGCGCCATAAACATTGTCTATGGCTTCGCTGCCGTTGGCGGGAACATCTTTGAACTGCTTCAGCAGCTCTTCATATCTCTGCTGGAAAAAGCTGGCGCTTGCCGGGTCTTCCGTCATCAGCAGATGTGCAGCCAAGCCATAAGGCATAACGGTCTGGCAGAGGAAGTCATCAAGGTCTATTTCGTCCGTCAGGCTTGTCATGGCAGGGCAGATAGGGCGCTTGCCCTTGTTGTTGCGCTTGTAAGTATCGCTGTAAGGATAAAGCTCACCCCGAAGCGTGTTCAGGATGAACAGAGTCCTCACCTTGTATTCTTTGGTGTCAACGGTGTCTGTGGCTCCGCTGTTTTCGTTCACCTCGTCCATCAGGCCCATCGCCTGATTAAAAACATCCATACAGGTTGTCATTCCTGTCAGCTCCTTTCTAGGGCAAAAGGGAGGGGAGTTATCCCCTCCCAATGCAATGGGTTTATTTACTTAACCTTGGAAACATAGATGCCCTTTGCCTTGTTGTCCAGAACAAAGGAGTCATAGATGAAGCGGCCTTCCACAACATCGCCGTCAACGCCCATGGGGTTCTTGTGAACACGCAGGTTCTTCAGAGTCATGGGGTCAACGGTAGCGTTCTTCAGCTTGATGATGAAGTTGACATCGGTGGGCATGTAGGTGGAGGGAACAGTGACAACATGCAGGTTGCCGTCAATGGTACCCTTGTAGCCCTTCTCGATGGTCTTGCCTGCAATCTCGCTTCCGGTGACAAGGTCACTCAGCTTGAACTTGACGAAGTCCTTCTCGGAGATGTACAGGGTGCGACCCTCAGTGGGAACCATGTCATCGCTCATCTGAGCGTTGGCATTGAAGATGAGGTCAACAATGTTCTGCTTGCTGAGAGCGCCGTCCACCTTGGTGGTGACAGCGAAGCCGGAGGACAGACCGTTGCCGCTGACCCATGCGTTCAGACGATACTTGTCGATTTCAGGAGTGCAAACCTCGTCCCACTGACGCTTCAGACAAGCGTTTGCGTGCTTGATGTTAAACTGCTCGTTGGCATTACCAGCGTCAATGGAGAAGGTGAATGCACGGTCACGGGTCAGAGTCATCTCCTGAATGGTGTCGCCCAGCTCGGTCAGAGTGCCGAAACGGGTGGTGCCGCTGCGGGTGTAGTTTGCGTTGTTGACGGTGTCGATGGAGTAGATTTTGATGGTCTTTACGCCAGTGAACTCGTAGTCGTGACCAGAGTGTGCATCGGTGAAAGAACCCTTGGAAAAACGCTCAGCGATTTTAGTGGAATACTTAGAACCAAGATTGATAGCCATAATAATTTCCTTTCTAGCCCAGCCATAGCCCGGTGAAAGGAAAAACAAAAAGAGCCATCCTCCCACACGGGAAAATTGGCTCTCAGGCTCTTAAAATGATAGTAGTTTAGTTGTTAGGTACCATCGTACCAAAGGTCATCGAAGGGGTCAGATTTCTCCTTGCTGCTGCTGGAGTTCACACTGCCAGTGCTTTTCTTGGAGTTCTCAGCTTCCTTCTTTGCGTTCTCGAAAGCAGCCTTGTCAGCTTCCAGCTTTTCCTGCTGCTTTTTCATGTCATAAATGCCGTAGGCGTTCAGCAGGCTCATACCGCCCTCAACCTTTGCCCAAACCTCGGCCGGAACATCGTTGAATGCAATGCCGGGATAGGCTTTCTGGAAAGCGGCTGCATCCTGTCGGATGCGCTCTTTGCGCTCTGCTTCTGCCTGTTCATTTGCTGCCGTAGTTTTCAGCTTCTGCTCCTGCGCCTCGATGGCCTTCTCTCGGTTCTGGAGCTTCACCTTCTGCAATGCGGCATCATACTCAATGCCCTCGCGCTTGGCAAGAACTGTAGCTCTGGCTCCGTCCATAAAATCCTCAACGCTGCTGCCGTTCTCTTTGGCAAGCTCTTCAAGGAAGGAATAAGCCTTTGCCTCTTTGCTATCCTTCTCGTCCAGCTTGGATTTGACTCTGTCGTAGTCCATGCCCTTCTGTGCGAGTGCGATAACCTCATCTCGTCCAACGGTTCTTACATCCTCAAAATGCTTCAGAGTAAACTGGTCTGTTTCGCTCTTAGGCTCTTCCTTGGCTTCAGCGTTGTCCGGCTCTTCCGTGGTCTCTTCCTTCTGCTGGTCTGCTTCGGGCTGTTCCTCGGCTGCATTGTCCTTGGTTTCCTCTGCGGGAGTTTCCTCAACCAAAGTGTCGTCATCGTTGTCGGTGACATCGCTCAGGTCAATATCGTCCCAATCGTCTTCCAGTTCCAATGCGGTGTTTTCGTTTTCGTTCATAATTTTTCCCTCCTGCCGCTATGGTCGGCGGCTTCTTGGTTGTTTATTCTTCCAGCTTGGAAATGCGGGTCTCATGCTCCTGAAGCATCAAATCCTGCTCATGCTCTTTCGTCCAGAGCTTTGCATGTGCCTCAGTGTTTTTGCTGCCAAGGTTCTTCACTTCGTTTTCCAGAACTCCAACAGCATCTGTCAGTCTGGTTAATGTGGTGTTCAGGTTGACGATGGGCTTCACAAAGCTGACCACAAGCCCAACCAAAACAACAATGACCGTCACAACAGTCCATTCATTCATGTTACTTCACGCTCCCCAATGCCTGTTTGAGCTTATCATAACCGTACATTGCGGCGTATGTAACCATAAAACCTACAACAACTGCTCCAAGCAACAGATACCATGTGATTGTAATGCTGTTGATTGCTGCGTAAGCTGCCCCTGCACCAAGCGTGACAGCCATGCTCACGATGAGTGCAAGCCAGTTCGGATGCAGAACTTTCTCCAGAAACGGCTTCAGCACCTGAACAATGATGTTCACGATGACAACCAGTCCTGCAACGATCGCCAGCAGCAGCGAGATTTTCTCACTCATTTTTCCGTCCTCTTTCTAAACTCTTGATTAGCGCGTTAAAGCCCAGCTCAATGCTGAAAGGGGAATACAGCGCCATGCACACCCCACTGTCAATTTCATGACCGAGCCACCAGAGCAAAACGATGGAGATTGTAATGAGAATGTTCATCGCAATGCAGATGGCGGTGATGGTCTTACTAAAGCGAAATTGCTTTATCATTTCTTTGTGTCGGCATATCGCTTGCCGATAATCATGCAGCGCAGCATATCCAAGGAAAGGTCAAGATCATTGCCGTTGCCTTTCAGAGCGCCGCAATCCATGAGTTCCTTTGTCTCCGGCTGCAAAGCCTTTGGAACATCGTTGATGGTGTGAATAGTGTGCATTTTGTTTTTAACCTCCTGTAACGGAAAATTCTTGCCGGGGCAGGCTGTTGCCCCAACCTCTCTGTGACCGATGATTTTCAATCGTGGATAGATGGACAAAACATATTCAATGGCTTCACAAAGCGCGGTGAACTGCTTCTCTCCCATCTTCTCATTCTCGAAGTTGCCCTCGCAGCAAATTCCAATGGATTTGTAGTTGTAGTTGCTTGTGTGAGTGCCACGGTATTCCATCGGTCTGCCTTTGTAAACCGTGCCGTCCTTGCGGACATACAGGTGGTAGGCGATACCGCCCCAACCTTTGCCCTTGTGATAGGCGTGAACTTGCTCCACGCTTGCGCTCGGTGCCGCTTCATGGTGCAAAATGAGATATTCCACTTCTCCCTTTCGCAAGGAAGATAGTGGCTTATCGAATGTCAGATTGCGGTCAATCAGGTTCATACAACCGCCCCCTTTCTATTGTTTTGTACCCAGTGAAAGAAACCTTTTAATTGGTTGCTTTCTTTTTGTTTCTTTTCGCTTCTTTGCGGAAACGCTTTGAATACTTGTGGAGAATTTCGTCAATGGCAATTTCATTTATCTGTTCTCTTCCAAGAGGGTCAACTACATACCAATCTTCTCCAAGAAGATATTTAATACAAAACTTGACGAACTCGGCA
>JAZRVX010000037.1:0-32466 GCA_045599455.1 Faecousia sp.
AATGTAAGCGTTTGTGACTTGTAATAGATTTTTCACGCACTATCATAAAATTGCGTGAAAATAATGAACCCCAATAATATGAAAAACAAGGTTTTGGGAATTGATTTGCGTACAATCAATCCGCAGCCCGGCAGGAAAAACCTGTCGGGCATTTTGTTGCCGATGAATAGAAAGTCCTGATTTGTTTTTTAATTTGTGTTATAATTTTTTCCCGAAAGATGCAACCGATTTTGATTTTCTCCGTATATAAGGGTGAGATACCAAAAAACAAAGGAGGATCTCTTTATGGAGGATTCGCAAATCATCAACCTATATTTTGCCCGAAATGAACAGGCAATCAAGGAAACGGACACCAAGTACGGCGGCTATTGTTATTCCATTGCCTACAATATCCTGACTAATCAGGAGGATGCACAGGAGTGTGTCAGCGATACATACCTTTCTGCGTGGAACGCCATTCCACCCCGTCGTCCTCCCGTGCTGGCGGCATTTCTGGGTAAAATCACCCGGCACATATCGATTGACCGTTGGCGGAAGTACCGTGCGTTTAAGCGCGGCGAAGGACAAATAGAAATTGCTCTGGATGAGCTGAGTGAGTGCGTCAGCGGTGCGCAGAGTGCCGAGGATGCAGCCATCCGCAAGGAAATTCTTGCCGCCGTCAACCGCTTTCTCGGAGAAATGAATGATATGGAGCGGAGCATATTTCTCTGCCGGTACTGGTATTTGGATTCCGTGGAAGATATTGCCGAAAAATCAAGTTTTTCCGTCAGCAAGGTCAAATCCATGCTTCTGCGCATTCGGAAGCGGCTAAATGCTTCTCTGGAAAAGGAGGGGTTGAAATGACGAATCAGGAACTATTGGATATTGTAGGCAGTGTAAGGGATGAATACATTTTGCAGGCGCAGGTATTGCGCGCAGGGGAGAAAAAGCGAACAGTTTATCAATTACCCCAAAAACGCATGATTCTGATTGCTGCGGTTATTTCGTTGTTATTGCTATTGGTGGGCTGCGCGGTTGTATATGTCACCTTGCTTTATGGCAGCCCGGAGGAAATGATTGCGTCGCTTTATGGTGAGCATAGCGGCATCCAAAGTGCATCTGCCACAGAAGTGGTAAATCCGGACAAGCCCGGTTCGACTTACACGGTTCCCGGCTTCGAAAAGCAGCCTGTTGATGAAACGGTTGCCCGGGAATTGGAAAGATGGGTGTCACCCATAGGCCAAAGCATTGCATCGAATGGCAATCGACTGACAGTGGATGCTTTTATTTATGACCATGTGACCCAAAGCGGTCTCATTACGATGCTTCTGGAGCACAGCAATCCGCTGACAATTGAAGATTTTGGCGTTGACTATAACGGAAGAATCTGCAAGCTTCATGGGTATTACCTGAATTTCAGTCAATATGGCTGGCCGTATATCATTCCGGGAAAGACAACGGACACACAGCTGGCCTTTACTTTCTATTTCCAAATGGACAAGCGCCGTGGTGACAGCTTGATAGTTTCTTTTGCGGATTTTGACGAAAATGAAACAATAGAAAATCTGAAAGAGCTGCGTAGTCAGCAAATCCCCATCATTCGTCAGCGGCTTATGGAGGAACTGACAGCCGAGGAAGCAGCCGCCCGATGCCGGCAGGAATGTGGATTTTCCGGATATCCCGAGCCGTACGATGATTATTATTTCTTAGCTGCCAATGAATTTGACACTGCCCATGCTGAGGATTACAGCAGCCAATCCGACGATGAATTAGCGCAAATTACGCAAAAGCTCAAAGCCGAACTGTCCCCGGAGGAAGCAATTTCCCGGCTGAAAGAGCAGTGGGGCGAGAAACTATTTGAAGAAACACTCCGAGATTGTGACCAAGCTCAAATTGCGGAAATTGCCTATTCCGTTTTGACCGAACGCATTTATGAGCAGACCCATACGGAAAACAAGATTTACATTTCTCTGCCGGAGCAGATGCAGCTTCCCAATCGAACATTCGGAAACGGAGAAGTGCTGGTCAATTCCCTTTGTGTGCAGATAAACAGCGACAGAATCTATGGAGAAGGAGATAGTCCCGATGCCGTGATGCTTCACTACACCGATGGAACATCCTTCGCAGTCAGAAATGACGAGATAGATAATGCTTTGTTCAGTAAAGGAATTGAAAACGGTGGCGTGCTCTATATGCTCAACAGCGCTGTCAATATTGATAATATTCAGTCGGTAGAAATCACCGGAGACGATTATACTGTAAATTTGAAATCCGATTAGAACAAGTAGGATGTACTGCCGTAAAAGGCTGTGCATCCTACTTGTTCTGTGTATTATATCATCAGCCCTGTCCATAGCGCAACGCAGAGCAGCATCACGGAAACAAGTGCGTAAATTATCGCTTTGCGCTGTGTCCAGTTTCCGGAGCAGGGGAGCAGACCATTCTCCCGATAACGATTCCATGCAATTTCAATTTGGTCACCTTCTGCCCAATCATTCTTCATGCCGCCATAGCAGAATGTGGAAAGTGCCTGAACACCCGATTCATCTTGAAAACGAATCATAGGGTACCAGCGATCCGGGCGCAGTTCATACCAAAACAGGAAAAAGAACACCCACAATCCGCCGCGCCCCTGCTCGCTGAAAGATGAACCGTTATTGCCTGCCCGGGAGAAGCTCACCGGAAAGCCGGCTCCCTCCTTTACCCGCAGAACTGTTCCGATACCGTGATGCCGGGCTCTCGCCCCACGGCGAAGAGCGGTGGCGTACCGGACTGACATGACTCCAGAGATAAGGGCGAATATCACGGATGCTCCCATCACAACCCGGACAAGGATTCCCGGCTCAAAAATACTTCCGATGATTAAATCCCAACCGATTACCACAAGAATGACCAAGCTGAGAACTACGGATAATAATTTTGGCAGCTTTGGCTGCTTTGTTTCTTTCCGAATCCGTTCCAAATCGGACGCATCCCGGATTAAGGCTTGCAGCTTTTTAATGGCTGCAATTACTTCCTCATTCTCGCTTAAATCAATGCCGTTTTTCTCGGACATTTCCGCAAGCAGTTCGTCGGTTTTTTACGGGTAAGCCTGAAACCGTTTGATTTCCTGAATGCCGAGGTAGCGCCGCAGAAATGCGACTGCCCGCATCTGCTCCATTTCGTTTTCGGTGTATGCATTCAGAATTGAATGTGCCTTTGCTGCCTTCACCGGATGAATCAGCCCATCGTCCACATACAGCTTCATCTGGGATTGCTTCATCCCGGTTATTTGCGCTGCCTTTTCCGCACCATACATTGCTTCCACATCAATGAAATCCGAACCGGCAGCTTCCTTTTGCAGAATCAAATCCCAGTAATGGTCTGTATCAATGGCAGCGTAATCAATCCTGTTCTCCATAAGCTCCGATAAAAGCGACAGCGAACCCTGCATTTGACGAATTTCTGACAGAATGAATTGTTTCCGGGCGTTGAGGGCTTCCTCGGTTGTCCGGTCTCCTTGCTGAAGCTTTTTAATATCTCCGCAGCTCAGCCCGGCTTTGGTTAAGATAATAAGTGTTTTCAGGTGCGTAATATCTGTTTGCGTGTATTCGGGGCTTTTATTTCCGATGGGAGCATTCTCCGGTTCAAATACTTCCTGCTTGCGAAAATACTTGATTCGCTCCCGCGTGATGCCGAGCAGCTTTGTCACCTCGTTTGCCTGCATAGAACTGCACCTCCTTACTGTGTATTTTACAAGCGGGGACTTTATCCCTGTCAAGAGGTTTTTCAAAAGAAATAGGAAAATGCTTGTGGAGTACGGTATAAAACCAACCTGAAAGCTAAGCAATTCCAATAAAAAACACCCCAAAAGTGTCTGACTTTTGGGGTGCCTGTTCGTTTACAGGATATCACATTGTTTGCTGCCGGGGGTGCATTTATTTTGCAATGATTTCCTCTGCCATGGAAAACAGCATGTCGGGATTCACACTGCCGCCCATGTCCATGATGTCATAGCGGGCACTGTCCTGTGTCCAGCCGAGGAAGGCCATGGTGGATTCCTCAATTTCATCGGAGCCGTAGGAGAGGTAGTTCCCGGGTTGTGCCATCCACAGCTTGTCCTGCTCAGTCGGTTCGTAGTCCTCGGGGACAAACTTATAATGATCCTGCACATAGCGCACACTCACGCCCCCAATCTCTCGGCAAAGGGCATCCCGATGTTCGGATTCCGGCAGCGCCTCCAATTCCGGGTTGATGCTTAAATAGAGCCGCTGCCCCTCGGCATTGCGATAGAAAACGGCCAGGGACTTATAGGTGAAAGCCTTGTGATTGTCTTCGCCATAAGCATCCACATTTTTGACCGTGACTCGTTCAAAGCGATAGCCGTTTGCGAAGCTCTCCGGGATTACTCCCTGTAACCCGGCCTGCTTCTTGGCTTTGCCGACCTGCTGATAGGAAGTGTAGACAGTGTCACCGGAAGAGACCAGCGATTGAATATGCAGAAAATCTGCGGCATAGGCCGTCACGGCCAGCATGGCAACTATGGCGGCGATGACAAGTATGCGGGTGAAATTCTTTTTTTGGGACATTTGCATAATCTCCTTTGTGGGAGCATCCGCAATGTCGAGGAATTCATCATCGATATACCCCATAGCGCGGTTCAATATGTGTGCATTCATAGAATGTCCTCCTCTTGAAGAAAGTCTCGAAAGCGTTTGCGCAGCTTTTGAAGCCGATACTTTATTTGCCGAGGCGAGCAGCCGAATTTTCGGGAAAGTGTATCCAAGTTCTCGGCATAGTAAAATCGGGAAACAAAGAGCGCGCAGTCATTCTCGGGAAGATTCTTTAAGAATCGGTTGATATACCTTCCCAATTCTTTCGCTTCCATGATTTCTTCGGAACCGTTTTTCGTGTCGGGGATGCACTCCTCCAGCTCGGAGAGCAGAAGCTCGGTATCGGCAGAGCGTTTCTCGGCGGAGAGATAGTCATACCGCTTGAATGCCAGATTGCGGGCAATGCGGGAGAGATAATGCTTGAGATTATCCGGGCGGTTAGGCGGGATGGCATTCCAGACGGCAAAATAGATGTCGCTCACCACTTCCTCGGTATCTTCGGGGTGGTGGAGGATATTATTTGCGATTGCTGCGAGATACGCACCGTACTTCTTCGCAGTTTCTGTGACTGCCTGCTCCGAACGGGCAAAATATAGGTCGATGATTTCCGGGTCCTGCATGGGATAGCTCCTTTTTTATGTAAGGTCCTTACACCTATATAGTACGGAAAGACGGCGAAATGGACAAAAAATCAACAGGGCTGACCGTTTGGTCAGCCCTGTTATGCTTTAGTACCAGCCCAAATCTTCACTCTCGGGCTTGCGGCTGCGAAGGAGCAGCGCTTTGATTGCTTCATCGGGTTTCATGCCTTCATAAAGCACATGATAAGCACCATGCACAATGGGCATATCAATGCCGTATTTCAAGCTCAGGGCATAGGCGGACTTGGTGGCGTAGTAGCCCTCCACCACGGCACCGACCTGCGCCATGGCATCCTCGGGAGAAACACCTTGTCCAATCAGGATGCCTGCCTGACGGTTGCGGGAGTGGGGAGAGGTGCAGGTGACAATTAAATCACCCACGCCGGACAGCCCTGCAAGTGTCTCCTTGGCGGCGCCCATGGCAACGCCCAGACGGGCAATTTCAGTTAAACCTCGGGTCATAAGCATGGCCTTGGTGTTGTCGCCGTAGCCGAGACCTGCCACCACACCGGCGCACAGGGCAATGACATTTTTCAGTGCACCGCCCAGCTCCGTGCCAACGGTGTCGGGGCTGGTGTACACTCGGAAGGTGTCGGACATAAATGCATCCTGCACCTTCTCGGCCAGCGCCTTGTCCGCACAGGCGGCCAGACATCCGGTAGGGATTTCCCGGGCGACCTCCTCGGCATGACAGGGGCCGGAGAGCGCCACCACATTGTGCCCGGTTTCCTCGGCAACAATCTGGCTCATGCGAAGAAGTGTGCTGTCCTCCACACCCTTGGTGACGGAAACCACCGTGGCATTCTCGGAAATGAAGGGGGCGACGGCCTTTGCAATCCCGCGGATGGGGAAGGAGGGGGTGGCAATAACCACCAGCTCACACCCGCTTGCGCAGGACAGGTCGGCAGAAAGATGCAGGCTATCGGGAAGGGTTACACCCTTCAGCCGGGGATTGTTGTGGGTTTCTTCGGCCTCCCGGCATTTGTTGGGAGTGCGAAACCAGAGCGTGGTATCGTGGCCGTTTTTGCTGAGGAGCAGTGCCAGCGCGGTACCCCATGCACCTGCACCGATAACACAGGCTTTCATTTCTTCCCGCCCTTTCCGAAAAAATCCGTGGGCTTTTCCACACCGTCCAGCAGCCGCTTGATATTGGTTCTGTGCATGAAGACGGCAAGCAATGCAATGATGACACAGGGAACCCAGATGAGGAAATCCCCGCTGTAGAGAATATAGCTCATAATGCCAAAGCAGACGGCAGCTACCACAGAGCCGAGGCTCACCATTCGGCGGGGCAGATATACGGCTGCAAAGCTCACAAGGCAGGTCACTCCCAGCCGCCAGTCCACCATGGTCGCAGCGGCCAGACCGCACACGATACCCTTGCCGCCCCGAAAGTCCAGCAATGCGGGGAAGTCATGACCGAGGGAGACGGATAAACCTGCAATGGCGGCACCGGCCTGGGCATAGCCGACAGCGCCGAAAAGCCAACGCCCGATAAAGCAGGCCGCTACGGTTTTCAGCAGGTCGATGACCATGACGATGACGGCACTGCGCCTTCCGTAGTTGCGGAAGAAATTGGTGAAACCTGCGTTGCCGCTGCCGTGGCGGCGCACATCGTCATTTGCAACGAGATGGGAGATGATGACGGAACCGTTCACATTGCCCAGTAAATAGCCAATCAGTACAGTCAGTAGCGCTGCTTTGACCATGGATTACTCCTCCTTGTCACCTTTCTGACGGATGGTGATGCGTACAGGCGTGCCCTGCAAGCCGAAGACCTCGCGAATCTGATTTTCCAGATATCTCTGGTAGGAGAAGTGGAAAAGTCTGGCATCATTGCAGAAAATGATGAAGTGGGGGGGCTTGGTGCTTGCCTGGGTCATGTAGTAGATTTTGAGACGACGACCCTTGTCCGTAGGAGGCTGGACACGGGCAGTGGCATCGGCCAGAATGGTGTTGAGCTGGCCGGTGGTGATGCGGCTGGTGTTCTGCTCGTGGACACGCTGAATGGTGTCGAAGAGCTTGTCAACACGGGAGCCTGTCAGCGCGGAGATGAATACCACGGGAGCGTAGGTCATGTAGCTGAGATCTCTGCGAACATCGGCCTCCTTCTCCTTCATGGTGTTGGTCTCCTTGTCGGCGACGGCATCCCACTTGTTTACAACGATGATGGCGGCCTTGCCGGCTTCGTGCACCAGTCCTGCAATCTTGGTGTCCTGCTCGGTGACACCATCGTTGGCATCCACTAAGATAAGGCACACATCTGCACGCTCAATGGCGGAGACGGAGCGCATATTGGAATATTTCTCGATTTCATCATCGACCTTACTCTTGCGGCGCATACCGGCGGTATCGATGAAGCAGTACTTGCCGGTCTCGTTCTCAAAGTAGGAGTCGATGGCGTCTCTGGTAGTGCCTGCCACATTGGAGACAATGACACGCTCTTCACCCAAGATGCGGTTGAGAAGGCTGGATTTACCCACATTGGGCTTGCCCACAATGGCCACGGAGATGATTTCGCTTTCGTCCTCTTCTTCGGCTTCCTCGGGGATATTCTCCAGCACCCAGTCAAGCAGGTCACCGGTTCCGTGACCGTGGACAGCGGAGGCCTCGAACAGGTCTCCGATGCCCAGACCGTAGAATTCATACACATCGGGATTGGTGGGGCCGATGGCATCGCACTTGTTGACGGCCAGTGCCACGGGCTTGCCGGATTTGCGCAGCATGGTGGCCACATCCTGATCGGCAGCGGTGACACCTGCGTGCACATCCGTCACCATGATGATGCAGTCGGCAAGCTCAATGCCGATTTCGGCCTGACGGCGCATAAACTTCAGCATTTCGCTGTCGGTGGAGGGCTCAATACCGCCGGTATCCACCAGAGAGAAGGTGCGCCCGCACCACTCACAGTCGCCGTAGATACGGTCACGGGTGACACCTGGGGTGTCCTGCACGATGGAGACTCTCTTGCCGGTCAGCTTATTAAAGAGCATGGACTTTCCCACATTGGGTCTGCCCACGATTGCAACCAAAGGTTTTGCCATATGAAACACTTCCTTTCATTTGAAGGCATCAGGCATCAGGATTCAGGCATCAGCATTTGAAAACAATTCCCGGATGCGCCGATGATACGGACGGCAGCCTGATGGCTGACTCCCAATGTCCGAAAAACCATTATGCCACAAAATAGTGGTGAAATCAATAAAATTTGCTCAAATACGGAAAAAGAGGAAGGCGAAAATGCCTTCCTCAAAATTCCGCTAGTGCCTTACTCAGCCTCAACAGCCAGAACCTGACGGCCGTTGTAGGTGCCGCACGCCTTGCAAGCTCTGTGGGGCATTACGGGCTCACCGCACTTGGGGCAAACCGCTACGCTGGGAGCGGACAGCTTCCAGTTGGAGCCACGGCGCTTATCGCGGCGGGCCTTGGACACTTTACACTTAGGGACAGCCATGGTGACACCTCCTTGGTCAAACTGCTTTTAACAGCATTCATAATGGGGTTTACTTTTCAAGAAGCTGCTTTAAAGCAGCAAATCGGGGATCCAGCTCTTTCTTGCAGTCGCATTTGCCCAGGTTCAAATCCTTACCACAGCGGAAGCATAAGCCCTTGCAATCCGGCTTGCACAGAAGTTGGGAATCCAGATTCAGCACGAAAACAGTCCGCACAATGTCATCCAAATCCGCGCTGTCTCCCACGAGGGGAAATACTCGCTCGTCTTCGTCTTCTTCGCTGGCCAGCTCCGTCACAAGCACCACATCGATGGGGAAAGAAATCTCCCGGTCAAAGGGGGCAGTGCAGCGGTCGCAGAGACCGTGGATGGTGGTGTGAAGTTCACCCTCCATCAGCAGGACACCTGCGGTATTACGCACTGTGCCTTTCGCCAGAACCGGCTCGGACACAGGGCAAGTGACACCGTAGCGAAGATCGCTCAGATCAACACTGGTCTCGAAGGAAATCCGCTCACCGGGACAGTCAATCAGCTTGGAAAGTCCTAGTAACATAATTTCCCTCCTTACAGTCGTGCTTAGATATTATATAGTCCCTGCGGCTTTTTGTCAAACATTATTTTTATCTTTTTCTTCGCTTTTTGCGCCTGTGCCTTGGTTCTAAGCTTTGCCCCCGGGACATACCATGCAGTGAAGCAATTTGCGCCGGTGGGGTGCAGCCAACACAATCATTTTTCAGGAGGCAGGATATGCAGAGCATTTATCAGGATATCGCCGCCAGAACCGGCGGCAATATTTACATTGGTGTGGTGGGGCCTGTTCGTACCGGTAAATCCACATTGATTAAGCGGATTATGGAGCTGACGGTGATTCCGAAAATCACCGACCCCTACCGCGCCGAGCGAGCGAAGGATGAGCTGCCTCAGAGCGGCTCTGGCAAAACCATTATGACGGCGGAGCCGAAATTCGTCCCGGAGGAGGCGGTGCAGATTCAGACGGATGACAAAACATCCCTGTCCGTGCGGATGATTGACTCTGTGGGCTATATGGTGGACGGCGCTGTGGGTGCTGAGGAGGATGGCCAGCCCAGAATGGTCACGACCCCCTGGGCAGATGTGGAAATCCCCATGACCGAGGCGGCGGAGCTTGGCACCCGCAAGGTGATGGAGGAGCACTGCACCATCGGACTGGTGGTCACCACCGACGGCACCATCACGGACATTCCGAGACAGGACTATGTGGACGCGGAGAGCCGCGCGGTGGCGGATATGAAGGCCACGGGAAAGCCGTTCCTTGTCATTGTCAATTCCCGCAACCCCGCCGGGGAGGCGGCGCAGAATGTGTGCAGAGGGCTGCACAGCCGATTTGGGGTACATCCGCTGGCTATGGACTGTCTGGCAGCGGACGAGGGTGCCGTCATGGGGATTCTGAGCTCTCTGCTGTCCACCTTTCCCATGGAGGAGCTGGATGTGTATCTTCCCCGGTGGATGGATGCGCTGGAGGAAGACCATCCGGTAAAGCATGCACTTTTCGAGGCGCTTTTGCAGTGCGCTTCGGAAATCGACTGCCTCGGCACAGCTTCGGAGGTGCTGCCAAAGCTTCAGGCTGTACCGGAGGTGGAGGATTTTACCATTCGCTCCGTGGATATGGGAAGCGGTGTTGTCAGCTGCAGCATGGTGTTCCCTCAGACACTGTTTTATGAAATCCTGAGTGCCAAGGCGGGTATGCCTATCGGCAATGACGGAGAGCTTCTGCAAATGCTCACCCGTCTCAGCGAAACCAAGAAAGCATACGATAAGCTTGCAGATGCACTTTCCTCCGTGCGGGCAACGGGCTACGGCGTGGTGATGCCCACGGCGGAGGAAATGAAGCTGGAGAAGCCGGAAATTGTCCATAAGGGGTCTACCTACGGTGTGAAGCTCAAGGCAGGTGCTCCGGCCATTCACATGATGCGCATTGATATTGATACGGAAATCAGCCCCATGGTGGGCGATGAGAAGCAGTCCCGGGAGCTGATTGAATATTTGCAGGGGGAGAATCCGGAGAAGTTGTGGCAGAGCAATATTTTCGGAAAGTCCGTGTATGACCTGATTCAGGAGGGGCTGACCGGGAAACTCCTGCGTACCCCCGAGGATGTGCGGGCAAAATTCCGGGGCACCATGACGAGAATCGTCAACGAGGGCGCAAACGGACTGATTTGTATATTGCTGTAGTTGGGGGAAAGGAAGCTTTCGCGCTCTTGCGTGCGCAGGCATCAGAAATCAGCTATCAGGCATCAGGGGAAGAAAAATCGGCGCGTACGCCTAAATTTTACGCGCAAAAACTGATGTCTGACGGCTGAAGCTTTAACGGCTTCGCCGTTAAAGCTTCTTTTATTCACGGTTAATTCACTTGTCCCGGGGATAAACTTGTGGTAGAATATACCATACATGAAATTCTCGGAGGCAAACCATGCATCTGACTCTTCCGAAAAGTAAATACAGGTTCCTCGCATTGGGCTTTTGTATTCCGTTTTTCGGGATGCTGATGGTTATGCTCATCAGCGGCTACAAGCCCTTCGGCAAGTACTCCATGCTGTACTCGGACTGCTACCACCAGTATTACCCCTTTTTCCTGATGTTCTCCCGCGCCCTCAAGCGGGGACAGAGCCTTGTCTACACATGGAATCTGGGCATGGGCATGGACTATCTGGGGCTGATTGCCTACTATCTGGGAAGCCCCCTGAACCTGCTTTCCGTGCTGGTGCCGGAGAAATGGATGCTGTCCTTTTTCTCTCTGCTGACCCCCATTCGGCTTGGACTTGCGGGATTGTTCTTTTCTTATTTCCTGCGGGAGATTACCGGGCGGGATGATTTTTCCATTTCCGTCTTCGGCGGGTTCTATGGTGTATGCGCGTGGGCACTGGGATTTCAGTGGAATGTCATGTGGCTGGATACCTTCGCCCTGACCCCTCTGGTGATTCTGGGAGAGTACCGCCTGCTGAAGGACGGGAAATTTCTGCTGTACACGCTGGCGCTGTGGCTGGCCATCCTTGCAAATTACTATATTGGCCTGTTCGTGTGCATCTTTGTGGCGCTCACTTTCTTCTGCATGGAAATCTGTATGGCACCGGGCCGGCGGCGCTTTTTCCTTGACCTGAGCCGCATGGCGCTCTTCTCCGCTCTTGCCATCGGCATGACCCTGATTCTGACCCTGCCCACTGTGGCGGCTATTCAGACCACCCAGTCCGCAGTCAATAAGTTTCCCACGGGCTTCCGCCTGAACATTGCAAAGAGTAATACGTTCCTTGGGCTGCTGGGTGCCATGCGCCGCGTGGCGGGCAATATGGGCGGTGCCATCGAGCCGAATTTCAAGGAAGGCCTTCCCAATCTCTACTGCGGCGTGGGGAGCATCCTGTTCGCCGTTCTGTTCCTGCTGTCTCCGGATGTGAAGAAGCGGGAAAAAGCCTGTGCGGTATTTTTGCTGCTGTTTTTCAATATCAGCTTCATCATTCGGCAGCTGGACTATATCTGGCACGGATTCCACTTCACCAATATGATTCCCTACCGTTTCAGCTACCTCTACAGCTTCGTGGTGCTGTATATGGCCTACCGCGCGTTCTGCCTGCGGCTGCGCTTTGATGGCTATCAGATTTGTGCGGCGGGATTTTTGACGGGGGCGCTGCTCACCTGTTCGGATGCTTTAAGTCAAACCGAGAATGTGACTATCTTCGGGGCACAAATTCCAATCCCCGTGTACTTTCTTTATAATTTCCTCTTCTTGATTCTGTATGTGGGCGCGCTTCTCTACGGCCTGCGGAAAGTCACTGTTTCTGACGAGGCGGACGAAGAGGAAATGCAGCAGGCGCAGTGGCTCACCTGTATTTTCCGCAAACACAGCTATCTCATGTGGGGGGCGGTCTGCATATTGGAGGTGGCGGCGACCCTGACGGCCTTCGGTCTGTATTTCCCCGGGACTTCGGTGGCGAGTTATCCTCAGGGCGGGGCGGACAGCAAGGCGGCCTTTGCCTACATTGCCGAGCGGGAGCGATTCGGCTCTTTTGTGCGGACGGAGGTGACCCATGCCCAGACCCTCAATGACAGTGCCCTTAATGACTATGCCGGTATCTCCACCTTCACAAGCTCTGCCAATGTTCACATCACCGAGTTTTTGAAGGCGCTGGGCTACGGCGCCAAGAATACCTACAACCGATATTGCTATGAGGAAAGCTCTCCCGTAGCCAACCTCTTTCTGAACATCAAATACATGGTGGAGCGGCAGGGAAGAGACAGAGAAAGCTCCCTGATGCCGGAGCTTCACCATTTCGGCACGGCGAAAATCTATCAGAATGCGGCCTATCTGCCGCTGGGATTTCTGGCACGGCCGGAGCTTGCGCAGGTGGATTTTGACGAAAGCAATCCTTTTACCCTGCAAAATACACTCTTCTGCGCGGCTACCGGACTGGACCCCAATGTTTTTACGGCAGTTCCCGAGGAGGGTATCAATGTCACGGGCGAGAATATGGATGTATTCTACAGCCGCAATGGGACTGCAAGCTATGAAAATACGCTGGATAATGCGGCGATTGTTTATCGCTTTACGGCTGACCGCACCGGCTTTGCCTGCATTCATGTGGATGTGAGCAAGAATAACCATATCTGGGTTTACAAGAACGGTGCAGAGCTCTACAAGGAGGACATGAGTCTGCCCCAGATGCTGGCGGTGGGCGATGTGGAGCAGGGGGACAAAATCGAAGTCCGCGTCAGCGCCGCCAAGGGTGAAAAGAGCGTCGCCACGGTGAAGATGCAGATTATGGACGATGCTTTGTTTATGGAGGGTTTCGAGCTTCTGAACGCCTCCACGCTGAAGCTGACGGACTTCTCGGAGACCTATGTCTGCGGGACTATCAACTGTGGCCGCAGTGGACTGCTGTACACCTCCATTCCTCAGAACGGCAACTGGGTTGCCTATGTGGATGGGCAGGAGACGGAGATTTCCTTAATCGGCGAGTGCATGATTGGCCTGAACCTGACCCAAGGCGAGCACCTGGTGGAGTTTTTCTACCGCAATAGCGCCCGGCAAGTCGGGCGACTGGCATCGGGCGTGTGCGCAATGGCGCTGTTTGGAATTTGGATATATACCGATAAGCCTAAATGGTTCCCGCAGAAAAGGAAAGAAGAACAGTAAAGCGGGATTTCTATGAAGCTTCCTTTCACCTTGAATCCTGCGCAGTATATAAAAAGCAAAAAGCTCCCCAATCGGAAAATTCGATTGGGGAGCTTGGTTTATTCGGGTTCCTTGGAGATATTCAGCAGCGCGCCGTTGTCCAGCTCAAAGCGCATGGATTTCAGCTTCGCAAGCTGGCGATCCAGTGTGGCAATGGTTTCGTCCATCCGCTCAATCTCCATCAGGCACCGAGACGACCAACTGCCATAGCCGCCGGAGGCGGTCTCCTCATAGTAGTCAAAATTTTCTTCATGCTCAAAGGACATGGTGCTTACCTCGCTTAAAAGGGTGCTTTTCTCTATTGTGCCACAAGGCACCCAAAGATGCAATAGTTTTTTTATTTCAGGGCGCGCAGAATCGTGCCGCCGCCGACGACCATATCCCCATTGTAGACCACCACAGCCTGACCGGGTGTTACGGCGCGAATGGGCGTATCAAATTCCACCCGAGACAGTCCTCCCTCCATGGGAATTACCCGGGCGGGAGTTTCGGACTGGGTGTGGCGGGTGCGGACGGTGACGCGTATCGCATCCGTCAGGGCGGGGAAGGGGAACCAGTTCCAGTCCCCGGCAATGAGTCCCCGGGAGAACAGGGCTTCATTGGGGCCGACGGTCACGGTGTTGGCGGCCATGTCCTTATCGCAGACATATACGGGTACGCCCATGGACAGCCCTAAGCCCTTGCGCTGCCCCAGCGTGTAGCCTGCGGCACCGCGGTGGCGGCCTATCACATTACCCTGCAAGTCCAGAAAATCGCCGCTTTCGTAGGTCTTTCCGGTGCAGCGCTCCATGAATGCCATGTAGTCCCCATCGGGCACAAAGCAGATATCCTGGGAATCGTGCTTATGGGCGGTGACAAAACCGTTTTCCTCGGCAATCCGGCGCACCTCGGCCTTGGTCAGCTCACCCAGCGGGAAAGCAGTGTGAGAGAGCTGCTCCTGAGTCAGGCTGCCCAGAAAATAGGTCTGATCCTTAGCTCTGTCCTGAGGCTTATATAATAGGTATCGCCCGCTTGCTTCATCCTTGCGGATTCGGGCATAGTGACCGGTAACGCACTTGCTGCATCCCAGCTCTAAAGCTCTTCGCAGAAGATGGTCAAATTTCAGGTATCGGTTGCATGCAATACAGGGATTGGGGGTAAGACCGGATTCATAGGCTTTTACAAATGGCTCCATGACTTTTTCTCGGAAGTCATCCTGAAAATTGAAGGTGTAGTGAGCGATACCCATACGCCGGGCAACGGCCTTAGCATCCTCCACATCATCCAGAGAACAGCAGGTGCTCTCCTGCTCCTGCCCAAGGGCGGAATTGCTAAACAGCCGCATGGTGGCACCGATGCATTCATAGCCTGCCTGCTTCATCAGCAGCGCGGCAACGGAGGAGTCCACACCGCCGCTCATGCCGATCAGAGCCTTATCCATGAAAAATCACCTCCGTGTATGCAACGAAACAATGAATGATACATATAATGAATGATACATATATATTATATGGGAGACGGTCAAAAAGTTGGTCATTCCGAGGGAGCGTCAGCGACCGTGGGAATCCATATCCAAAAATGTTGCGTTTTTATCCAAACTTCGATAAAAAGTGGATTTTTAGGAACGGATTGCCACGACTATTCTACGGAATGGTCTCGCAATGACCTTCTATTTCAGGTTTTTTGACACACTGATATATATTATATGGTATTTGTCTTTCTGCACCGAGTATAACAGGCAGATGCGCAAATGTCAATGAATACAAAAATGGTTACAATTTTGCAACTATTATGGAGATAAAAATGAAAAACCGTCGATTTTACCCTTTGAGACCCGGCGGGAACAGGCTTGTTCACAAATTATTAATGAAAAATAGTTACAAAAGAGTAATAAAATGTGAAAAAAGGGGTTGCAATTTGTAATTGACTCTGTTATAATGCAGCTACATACATAGAGGTGAGGAGTATCTCCGGATGACAAAGAGATTATTCAGCACCCTCCTGGCAGTCTTTATGACACTGGGAATGTTCCTCCTGGCAGCGCCAAACGCATCCGCCTATACGGAGCACGCCACCAGCGAGGATGCCATTCAGTTTATAAAAGATTGGGAAGGCTTTTCACCCAAAGCTTTTTGGGATGTGAGCCAGTGGACCGTGGGTTACGGCACCGCAGGCGTGAAAGGTCAGACCATGACACCCGAGCAGGCTGATGCCGCGATGCGGTCTCATCTGGCACTGGTAGACAAAGCCATCAATCAGTTCGCTTCCTCCAAGGGATTGAATCTGACCCAGAATCAGCACGATGCACTGGCAAGCTTTTCCTTCAACTGCGGCACAGCGTGGATGCGCAATACCGGGCGATTGGTCAGCGCCGTGACCGAAGGTAAAAACGGAAACGAATTCCTCTTTGCCCTCTGCCTGTGGTCAAATGTCTCGGGCAGCCCCGATGTGGGTGTCATGAAGCGGCGGCTGAGCGAAGCCAATGTGTATCTGAACGGAGCTTACAGCAAGACCGTTCCTTCCGATTTTTCTTATGTTATTTTCGATGCCAACGGCGGTGTGAACGGCCATGGCGGTGAAGATAAAATGCAGGGCTACATAACCGAAACGAATGCGCCAATCTTGGCGGCGAATCCCACCCGAGCAGGCTATAGCTTCTTCGGATGGTTCACCGAGAAGGAGGGCGGAACGAAGGTCGAAGCCCTGAATGCCTCCGTAAGGGGCAAAGCACTTTATGCCCGCTGGGGCGCAGAGGTCAAGGTCACCCAGGATGCCAATGTCCGAAGCGGCGCAGGCGTAGCGAATTCCGTTACCGGCTCCGTGAAGAAGGGCGAGACTCTCGCCATCACCCTCACCAAGACGGTGGACGGTGCGGTGTGGGGACAGTTCGATAAGGGCTGGGTCGCTCTGATGTACACCGACTTCAAGGGTGCGGCGGATGCGCCGACCTTTGATGCATCCACTGCCACGGTGATTGCCAAGGGCAGCGTTACCTGCGATACCTATGTGAACATCCGAAAGGATGCCGGCACAGCGAGCGCGGTGGTTGCCACCGTGACGAACGGCACCAAGGTGCGTATTTTTGAAAAGAAAACCGTTAGTGGCAGGGTCTGGGGAAAGCTGGAAAATGGCTGGATTTGTCTGGACTATGTGAGCTTGGAGGGGCAGTCCCCCGATGAAAAGCCCAACGAGACCACTGCACAGGCTGCCACAGCAGCTTCCGAAACCACCGAAGCCACAACCGCTCCCACGGAGCCGCCCAAGGCCGCTGAGGGAAAGGCCGGTGTGGTAAATACCAGCGGCCTGAATGTTCGCAGTGCCGCCGGTGTTGAAAATGCCAAGGTTGCAACCCTGAATAAAGGCGCAAAGGTCACGGTTTACGAGCAGGTGACTGTCGCCTCCGCTCCCTGGGGTAAAATCGAGAGCGGCTGGATTTGCATGTACTATATCGATTTGGAATCCGAGCAGGCCGCCGAACCCATTGGGAAGACGGTGGCAACGGGCAGAGTCAGCTCCTCCACGCAGCTCAATGTCAGAGCCGGCGCGGGAACGGACTTCCCCAGAGTTTCCGCCCTGAATCCCGGCACGAAGGTTTACATCTACGAGCTCAAAACCGTGGATGGCCAGAAGTGGGGCAGGATGGACGAGAAGAACTGGGTTTGCCTGACCTATGTAACCTTGGATGCAACGGAGGAAAAGCCCGCTGAACAAGCTCCGGCACCCACGGAGCCGACTACAGCACCTACAGAGCCGACTACGGCTCCTACGCAGGCAGCTACGGCACCCACAACAGCTCCCGCCGAGACCAAACCGGCAGAGCAGGGTAAGCCCGAGGGAAGTGTCAATAGCTCCACCGCGCTGAATGTGCGGGCGGGAGCGGGAACCACATTCCCCGCAGTCGGGATGCTGAACCCCGGAACCAAGGTGACCATTCTGGAGCAGTCCGGTGCCGATGGCCTCAAGTGGGGACGCATCGGGGACAGCCGATGGGTGTGCATGAGCTATATCTCCTTAACCGGAGAAAGGGTGGAAACCACCACCGAGGCAATTGCCAAGGGCAGGGTGAACACCACAACCAATCTGAATGTGCGCAGCGGCGCAGGCGTCGGCAATGCATTGGTGGGCAAGCTGATACCGGGCGAAACCGTGAGCATATATGAAACCGAAAAAGTCGGCACCACTTGGTGGGGTCGTACCGATACCGGCTGGATTTCCCTGGATTATCTGGAAATCCTTTCCGGAAGCCTCGGATGAGGCTGTTAATTCGTTATAACTTGAATTGGACATACAAGTTAGGAGGAAAAAATTATGAAAAACATGAAGCGCTTCGTGTGTTTGCTTCTTGTGGTGGCGATGATGGCAAGTTTGCCTGTCGTGGCTTCCGCAGCGGTGACCCACGACCATGTGCACACCTTCTCCGATAGTGGCAAGAAGGTTGTTGCACCTACCTGTGATAAGGAGGGGTATACTGAGCACAAGTGCGACAAGTGCGACTATACCTACAAGGATGCATACATCCCTTCCAATCACGCTATGTTGAAAAATGCCAAGAAGAGCGAGGTATCGGAAGATCACAAGATTACCTATACTTGCAACACTTGCAATGCAACGCTCTTTGTTGAGAATCAGGTGGAAGGCGAAGACGGCGTGTTCGCTGAGTGCACGCATTCCGAAACCACCAGAAATGTTCTGCTGAGTGCAAGCTGCAAATCCGCAGGCATTGAATACTATGTTGATACCTGCACCATCTGCGGAAAAAAGACCGCCGGTACCAAGGATGCGGTTACTTGTAACCACAACTATCCCGAGACCTACACTGTGGGAACTCAGTCCACCTTCACCGACCGCGGCGTTGAATACAGAATTTGTACGACCTGTGGTCACATTGACTCCAGACTGATGGACTTGAAGCCTGCTACGCTGACCCCTGCAAAGACCAAGGGCATTACTGCTGTTTATGATGCGGCCAATACCAATACCAAGATTGGTGAGCTGCCCGCCGGCGCAGAGGTTCTGGTTAAGGAAAAGACCGACACCGGTTATTGCAAGATTGTAGCTAAGAATGGTGAGTCTGCGGAATGTTGGGTTAAGACCTCCAATTTGACTTTGGGTACCGCAGGCAATGGTTATACTCCTGTCTGTAGCCACCCCGGTACAACCGAGTACTATCTGTCCAAGGCAACCTGCAACGAAGCACAGTTTGAGGCTTCCAAGTGCGTGAACTGTGATGAGTATTGGACTTTTAAGAAAGTCACCGATGCAAAGAACCATGTGGATTCTCACGGTGATGCATGGACAAATCCGGAGCCGGCGACTTTCCAGATTGCCAATGATCCTGCATGGAAGATTACAAAGCAGCCCTCTGAGACTGCGGCAGGTGAGATGGAGCGCGTGTGCGCAGTCTGCGGTTACAAGCAGAAGGCAACCGGCGCAGCCTATGCTGCAAACGATGGCTTTGCATTCCACAATATTGCCATCCTGAAAAAGCTTGTTCCCGACAATGAGACTGCAGTGGTTTCCGGTGCAGAAGTGATTTCTGTGTATGACACCAATGAGACCGGTCGTACTGTCAAATTTTATGCAGTCAAGGGTACCAATCTGATTATTAAGGGTTATACCACGGATAAGTCTTGGGTGCAGATTGTGTCCAAGATGGATGAAAATAAGGACGGCTGGGTTAAGGCTTCCGATATCACTGTCGGAAAGTCCGGCTCCATTGCCTCCTCCTATAACGGCGCAGGATATATCGGCTATGTCATTTCCGGCGCTGAGGCCAAGGTTCATGCCTCTGCCGATGCAGAAAGCTCTGTGGTTTCCACACTGAAGGCCGGTTCTGCGGTTCCTATTTATTCTGCAATTGGCAATGATACCACATGGGTACGCGTGGGTTCTGCTTCCGCTGACAAGTGGATTGAGATTTCCAGCCTGAGCATTTACAAACCCATGCTGTATACTTACACTGTCAGCGCACCTACTGCCACGCTGACTTATCCTGTGGCGGAAGGCTCCGTTACCAGTTCCGGCGCACTGAATATCCGCAAGAGCACTTCTGTTCAGTCTGATAAGATGGGCGAGCTGGCATCCAAAGCCAAGGTTTACATCTACGAGATTAAGAATGTGAACGGTGTCCAGTGGGGCAAGGTTCTGGGCATGAAGTCCGGATCTAACATCACTTGGGGCAAGATTTCCAAGGCTGACTTGGAGGATACTTCCAAGTCCCAGGTTTCCGGTTGGGTCTGCATGACCTATGTTGCGCTGGATACCGAGGTGGTTGCACCCGGTGCTTCTGCCAATGCTTCTGCCAACAAGACCGGCAAGGTTACCACCGGCGGCATTGCGCTGAATGTCCGTTCCAAGGCAGATGTATACGGTGATAAGGTCGGTGCACTGCCCAATGGTACTGCCGTTACCATTTACGAAACCAAGATTGGTGCCAATAATGTGCAGTGGGGTCGTATCAGCCAGAATAGCCTGGATGGCTGGGTCAGCATGCAGTATGTGACTCTGGATGCGGCTTCCTCTTCTTCCGGTTCCGCAGCAAAGGTGAATGCTACCGTCGCAAACTGCGCTACTGCGGTTAATGTCCGCTCTAAGGCTGATATCTCCGGTGCTCAGGTTGCCCGCATTCCTGTGGGTACCCGTATTGCCGTCACCAAGACCGAGAATGGTTGGGGCTATGTGGATGGCAAGGGCTGGGTGTTCCTGCAGTATGTTGCATTTGATGCAGGCGCACAGGCTGCACTGAATAACAACACCTCCACCGGTTCTGCCGGCAGCGAGTCCAATGTTACTACCTATACCGCGGTTTCTCTGCCCGCAGAGGTTACCTCCGGTATGAAGATTTACAATAAGGCCGGCGGTACCACCGTGCTGATGACCATTTTCTCCGCTAAGGATGTTAAGGTCATTGACCGTACGCTTGTGAATGGTACCCTGTGGTATAAGATTTCTGAAGGCTCCGTCACCGGCTGGACCGATGGCAAGGTTAATAATGCTCTGGGCTTGAAGATTAAGACACTCACCGGCACGGTAAAGACCACTGTTAATGTTTACATGGATCATTCCGTGGACAGCAATGTGGTTACAGTCCTGGGTGCAGGCTCCAAGTTTAAGGTTGAAACAAGTAATAACAATGAAAATCATTACACTGAGGGTATCTACGCTTGGGCGGAGCTGTCCTCCGGCGGTTGGATTCAGCTGCACAACACCGAGCTGGATGCAGAAGCCAATCCCACCTTCCTGCCCGCATACTCCACCACACCTGCCATTGTCGGCTCCGTTGTGGACGAGAGCGGTGCAGACCTGTATGAGTCTTATAACGACACTACGACGAAACTGGCCAATCTGCCCAAGAATACCAATGTCACTGTGAACAACTGGTATTTTGAGAGTGAAACTACTTGGGGTAAGATTTCTCAGGGTCAGTATGTGGGCTGGATTAAGCTCAGCGATGCAAATGCTGTATATGTGGAGCAGGTTTCCGTGAGCGGCACTGCCTCCTCCGATACCCTGAACCTCTACAAGACCTGCGGCAGCACCACGGATGCACAGATTGTCCTGCGCAAGGGTGACAAGGTCACTGTGACTGAGCGCCGTCTGGTCGGAAACTCCGTCTGGGGTCGTCTGGTTGCCGAAAAGGACACCAAGAAGCAGGAACTGTGGGCTAACCTCGCAGGTGTGACTCTGGACGGCCAGAAGACCGAAACCACCACTGCTCCCACCACACCCGTGGTTACTCCCACCGTTACCACTCCCACTTCCGTTACCATCGGCGTTGTCGTGGGGAACTTCGATAAGGTCAATGTCCGTCAGGAGCCCCATGTTTCCTCCGCTCTGGTTGCTACCGTCAAGAAGGGTGATCAGGTTCGTGTCTCCGAGCAGAAGATTTCCGATGGCGCCAACTGGGGCAAGATTGACCAGGGCTGGATTGCCATGCAGTATGTCAGCCTGAAGTCCGAGACGGTTGCCACCAATGCAACCACCAATGTTGCTACCGGCACCACCATTATGACCTCCGTTCCCTCCGGCGCTATCGCCGCAGGCTTCACCTCCATCGACAATCTGGCTGTCCGCTCCTCCGCAGGCGTGGCCATGCCTCAGGTCGGCACTCTGGCTAAGGGCTCCAGCGTTGTAATCTCCGAGATTACTTCCGCTAATGGCCTGTACTGGGGCAAGACCGATGCCGGTTGGATTTGCATGAGCTATGTTGTCAATACCGCAGTCGGCACCTCCGGCTCCGGTACCGCAGGCACCATCGCCCGCTGCAACTACACGGTCAATGTCCGTGCAACTGCCGGCGCAAGCAGTGCTATCACCGGCAAGATTATGGTCGGCTCTCCCGTCCAGATTTTTGAAACCACCACCTACAGCGGCGAGCTGTGGGGCCGCACCAACCTCGGTTGGGTGGCCATGCAGTACGTTGCATAATATGTCCAATGCAGGCCCCCTCGGGATTTCCCGAGGGGGTTTGCATTTTTCGGGGAGCGAAAGATAATGGAAACTTTCTTCGAGTAAGACACAGGCCATAGCCTCCCACTGGAAGGGGGAGGTGCCCCGAAGGGGCGGAGGGGGTTGAAAAGCTGGCTATTTTGAGTGCTCAAATAGACCGTGCTTTCAATCCTCTCAGTCAAAAATCAAAGATTTTTACCAGCTCCCCTTTCCAAGGGGAGCCTTTATGCGCCCGATTCGTTACTGCGTTAAAGCTTCCCTTATCGCACTCCCACTCTGAAAAAATTTATCAAATTGGTGAAAAACTTCTCGCAATATGCATCCAATTATGATATAATAACCAAAATATTTTTTGCGGGGAGGGGAATGGGCTATGGAAAACGGCAAAATATACATCGGTGCTCCATTCGGAGAGGTTGGTGCGCCGATTTGTATGTCCAACCACTGCATGGGGCTTGCCAATTCCGGCATGGAGATTTCTCTGTGGGATGGTATGACTCGGGGCAATTCCTACGGCAGATTTTTTGCTCGGGAATGCAGCTTTCAGGATGATATGGGCCGCATTCCGCTGCCCGGACAGGTGCGGCTGGATGCATTCCACCATTTCGCCTGCGGCGCTCTGAGCATTGAGTATACCGGCGCAATTCCCAAGAGAATTGCAAAGGAACTCACAGAGCTGAAACAGGAGATTGCCCCCATTTCTTCCCGCATTCTCGGGGTGCAGAAGGTCAGCCGTATCGGCATCCTCGCCTGTGACGATACCGAGAAGTTGCGTATGCTGTATGATGCTTTCTACTGTCTGAATTTACAGACGGATATGCTTCCGGCCACCCGCCGCGATTTTGCCGCCTATGATTATCTGGTGGTCTATAAACTCCCTGTGGAAAATGATGATTTGGCCTTTGCCCTGCGCTCCTTTGTGTCCGGCGGCGGTCACCTGTTTGCGATGTGCGGCAATACCGAGGCGGTGTGCATGAACCCGGGACTAATCGATGTTTTCGGCGTGACTTGGGAGGAGTGGACGAATCCCGAGGAGCTGACCATTGAGCCGCTGAATGTTGTCCCGGCTGAGCGGATGGAGCTGCTGCAGCTGACGACAGCGGTGCCGCTCCTGCGCTATCAAGGCCCCGGCTGGGGCTATCGCACGGCTATGTCCATGAACCGCTTCGGCAAGGGCTATGCGGTATATCTGGGCTGCCGGGTGTTTGAGGATTTTCCAAAGGTTCTGATGAAGCTTCTGAACGAGTGGTGCATCCCCATCCCGCAGAACCGTTTCCCTGTGGTGCAGAAGCGCGGCTTCAATGCGCTGGGGAAGACGGTCACATTCCTGCTTAACTACAGTGCGCAGGTGCAGACGGTGAATGCACCGGGAAGCGGCGTGGAGCTGCTGTCGCGCAAGACCATTATTGAGGGACAGCCCATGAAGCTGGAGCCATTCGGTGTTATGATTTTGGAGGGAAAACATTGAGCAGAGCAGATGAACTCTATAAGGCTACTTGCCTCGATATCCTGAATAACGGATTCTCGGACGAGAATCTGGAGGTTCGCCCCCACTGGGCGGACGGAACCCCCGCCCATACCATCAAGAAGTTCGGCGTTGTGAACCGCTATAACCTGGCGGAGGAATTTCCCATTATGACCCTGCGGCGCACCTACTGGAAGAGTGCCGTGGACGAGCTGCTGTGGATCTGGCAGAAGAAGTCCAACCGCATTGCAGACCTCGGCAGCCATGTCTGGGATGAGTGGGCAGGGGAAGACGGCACCATCGGCAAGGCCTATGGCTATCAGCTGGGTATTAAGCACCAATATAAGGAAGGGATGTTTGACCAGGTTGACCGTGTTTTGTTTGATTTGAAGCACAACCCGGCCTCCCGCAGAATCCTCACCAATATCTATAATTTTGAGGATTTGCATGAGATGAATCTCTATCCCTGCGCCTACTCCATGACCTTTAATGTGACGGGGGATACCCTGAATGCCATCTTAAATCAGCGCTCTCAGGATATGCTCACGGCCAACAACTGGAATGTGGTACAGTATGCCGTGCTGACCCATATGATGGCGCAGGTGAGCGGACTGAAGGTGGGCGAGCTGGTGCATGTTATCGCTGACTGCCATATCTACGACCGCCATATCCCCGCTGTGAAAGCCATGCTGGAGAAGGATGGCTTTGAAGCTCCCAAATTCTCCATGGACGAATCCATTACCGACTTCTATTCCTTTACCAAGGATTCCTTTAAGGTGGAGAACTATCAGTTCCATCCCTTTGATTTTGAAATCCCCATGGCAATTTGAGGTGCGGTATGCAGTGTATTGTAGCTGTCTATGATGACTGGGGCATCGGAGCGAAGGGCACACAGCCTGTGGCGCTGAGCGCCGACCGTAAATTTTTCCGAGCCACTACCCGTGGCCACGCCGTCATCGTGGGGCGCAGAACCATGCTGGATTTTCCCGGCTGCCAGCCCCTGCCCGGGCGGGAAAACTTCCTCCTGACCCGCTCGGATGAAGAATTTCCCGGCTTTATCCCCGTCCATTCTCCCGAGGAAGCGGCGGAAAAAGCGGGCTCGGATGCTTTCGTCATCGGCGGCGGCAGTGTTTACGCCAAGATGCTCCCTGCGTGCGATGAAGCATTTGTGACTAAGGTGCATACGGTGGTGGATGCCGACACCTTCTTTCCCAATCTGGATGAAAGCCCCGAGTGGGAGCTTGCCGAGGTTCTGCAGTCCGGGGAAGAAAACGGCATTGGCTATGAGATGTGCCTGTACAGGAGAAAACATGATTGAATTTGAAAACCGAATTGTTGGCCTGATTCACACATTTTCCGAAACGCAGGAGGATGTTATGCGCAGCTCGACGCAGAGCATTGCGCGCTGCATCGTAAATGGCGGGCGGTTTTTCACTGTCGGCACAGGACATTCCCACATGGTTGGCGAAGAATTCTATGCCCGTGCAGGCGGACTTGCCTGCACACGGCTGATTGCCCCTATGGAATTGACCCTGGGCGAACACCCTGTGAAGTCGACGCATATCGAGCGGATTTCGGCGTATGCGGATGTGATTATCGCCCAGTATGGCATCACAGCGGGAGATATCGTGCTGATTTCCTCCAATTCCGGGCGCAATGGTATGCTTGTGGAGCTGGCGATGAAGCTTAGAGCGCTGGGGGCAGCTACCATTGCTTTTACAAACCGCAGGCATTCCGAATCGGTATCCAGCCGCCATGCCAGCGGAAAGAAGCTCTATGAGCTTTGTGATTTTGTCATCGACAACTGCGGTGAGACAGGAGATGCATCCATTTCGCTGGAAGGTATCCGGGGAAAGATGGGGGCCAGCTCAAGTATTATCGGTATGTACATGGCGCAGACGCTATCCATGTATATTGCCGAGGAACTTGCGAAGCTTGGTGCGCAGGCGCCGGTGTTCATCAGCTCCAATCTGGATGATGGGGATGCCTGGAACAGTGGCCTGATGAAGAAATATTATGGAGTTTAAAAGAAAGCCGTCGGATTCCCGGCGGCTTTTCGGTTGACATTCTAAGCGAATGGATTATAATATTTTTGTTGACTATTTTACAGAAAGAATCTGATATTTCCATGGCAAATTCCCAAATTTCCACGCAAAAATCCACAGCACAGGATATGACCGAGGGCTCTATCGTTCGCCGGATTGTCCTGTTTTCCCTGCCGCTGATGCTGGGCAATGTGTTCCAAATGCTCTATAACACGGTGGACTCCATTGTGGTGGGCAACTTCGTTGGCACACAGGCGCTGGCGGCGGTTGGTTCTACCACCATGATTGTGAATATGGCGGTGTTTTTCTTTAATGGCTTCTCCATCGGCGCCGGTGTGGTGATTGCCCGCTACTTTGGCGCTAAGGATATGCAGAAGCTGCGCACGGCCATTGAGACCACCATGGCGGTGACCTTCCTCCTGAGCGCGCTGTTCACCGTGGGCGGCGTATTGAGCGTTCCCATGATGCTCAGGTTTATGTCCACCCCGGAGGATGTGTTCGCTCAGGCAACCACCTACCTGCAAATCTACCTCGGCGGTATCTCGGGACTGCTGATTTACAATATCGGCAGCGGTATTCTGCGTGCCGTGGGGGATTCCACGAGACCGCTGTATTTTCTGATGCTGACAAGCATCCTCAATATCATTCTGGATTTGCTGTTTGTAGTAGTGCTGCACTTGGGAATTGCCGGCGTTGCCTATGCAACCGTTATCTCCCAGTTTATTTCGGCGGGGCTGATTCTGCTGCTTCTGACTCGGACGAAGGATATTTACCGCTTTTCTTGGCGGGAGCTGCGGGTGGATGTGGCGACTTGCGGCCAGATTTTCTCGCTGGGACTGCCAACCGCCATTCAGTCCATTATCACGGGCTTTTCCAATGTGTTCGTTCAGGCCTATATCAATTCTTTCGGCTCTGCCTGTATGGCGGGCTGGTCAAGCTACAATAAGCTTGACCAGTTTGTAATGCTGGTGATTCAGAGCATTTCCATGGCCTCCACCACCTTCGTCAGCCAAAATATCGGCGCCGGAAAACCCAAGCGGGCAGAGCAGGGTATCTATGTGACGGTGGGGCTTAATATGGCCGTGACCTTTGGGGTGGTGCTGTCGCTCTACTTGTTTGCAGAGTCCGCGGTGGGATTGTTCACCAAGGACGAAGCCGTAATTCGCTACGGTGCGCTGTTCATTCATGCCAATTCCTTCTTCCTGCTGTGCAATACCGTCAACCATGTTCTGGCCGGTGGTATGCGCGGTCTGGGCGATTCGAAAGGCCCCATGATTATCATGCTGGCGACCTTTGTGGGCGTGCGGCAGATTTACCTCTATCTCGTCACCCACTTTGTGGCCAATACGCCGCTGCTGGTGGGTCTGGGTTATCCCGTGGGATGGACGAGCTGTGCCATCGTGGAGAGTATTTATTTCTACCTCCACTGGAAAAGAAAAGGTATCGAAACTCTTGTACATTGACGGTTTCTTTGTTATAATACCCCTTGTTTTTTAAGAAAGGATAGATTTTATGCTGATTCCCGTTTTATTGTTCGCACTGGGTCTGGTGCTGCTCATCAAGGGCGGTGACTGGTTCGTGGATGGTGCCTGCGGCATTGCCCACAAGTTTCACATCCCCGAGCTGTTGATTGGCGCAACGGTGGTCTCCATCGGCACGACTCTGCCTGAGGTTATGGTCTCGGCCACCTCCGCCGTGTCCGGCCATCCCGAGATTGCCTACGGCAATGCCATTGGCTCCGTCATCTGCAATACCGCCCTCATTGCCGCCATCACCGTGGCCGTTCGCCCCGGGGCAGTGGAGCGCAAGAGCCTGACCACTCCTGTGCTGTTCTTCTTTGCCGCCTGTGTGGTGTATATGTTCTCTGCCTACTGTCTGGGTTCCTTCCCTCGCTGGATTGGCATCGTGTTTTTGGCGATGTTCGCCGCCTATATTGGCGTGAATGTCCGTGAGGCCATGGGTTCCACCGCGGTAAAGCCTGACGATGACGAGGATATTCCCGCCGGAACCGGCTCCACCCCCAAGGATATCGGATTTCTGGTGCTGGGTGCGGCGCTGATTGCAGTGGGCGCAGATTTGCTTGTGGATAACGGCACCCTGATTGCATCCGCGCTGGGCGTTCCCGAGTCCGTCATTGCGCTGACCTTCGTGGCGCTGGGCACATCCTTGCCTGAGCTTGTCACCGCCATTACCTCCCTTGCCAAGGGGCACGGCTCATTGTCTCTGGGCAATGTCATCGGTGCAAACCTTTTCAATCTGGTGCTGGTCTGCGGCACATCCGTGACCTTGGCGCCTTTCCGCGTACCCTGCAGCTCCACGGTGTTCGGACGCAATACCTCCCTTGCGGTGGAAATTCCCGTGATGCTGGGCGTGATGCTCCTGCTCACCGTGCCTGCACTTATCCGCGGTAAGCTCAGCCGCTGGCAGGGTGTTGTCCTGCTGTGCGTGTATGCCTGCTTCTGTGCGTTCCAGTTTATGATTTAATGAATCAGAAGAAAAACAGATTTGATTTTCATATGCTCGGCGTGATTTTTGCTCTTGCATGGCCTACTATGCTGGAGGAACTCATGCAGACCGCTGTGCAGTACATTGACACCGCCATGGTGGGGTCTCTCGGTACCGAGGCCACTGCGGCGGTTGGCTCCACGGGCACGGTGGGCTGGCTGGTCTTTGGTATGGTCTCCGCTGTGGGCGTTGGCTTCCTTGCCTATATCTCCCAGGCTGTGGGAGCCGGGGAGCCGAAGCGTGCTAGAGCGGCATCGGCGCAGGCGGTTTCGGTGACCGTGCTGGTGGGAGTGGTGTTCACGGCGGTCATCATGGCGCTGAGTCCCCATATCCCTGCTTGGATGCAGGTGGATGTGGAAATACGGGACATGGCCAGCCGCTACTTTATGATTGTGTTCAGCCCCATGCTCTTCCGCGCGGCCAGTGTGATTTTCGGCACGGTGCTCCGCGCCGTGGGCGATACCAAGACACCCATGCGGGTTGGTCTGGCGGTGAATGTCATCAATGTAGTGATGAACTTCCTGCTGATTTATCCCGCGCGCTCTGTGACCGTATTTGGAAATTCATTCCGAATTTGGGGCGCAGGCTTGGGCGTTGTGGGCGCGGCAAGTGCCAGCGCCTTGTCCTACACCGTGGGCGGTATCGCCATCACGGCAGCTTTGTGGCACCATCGGGACATTTCTCCCAGGGGACAGTCCTTTGCCCCCGAAATGCGAATTCTCCGCCCCTGTCTGCGTGTTGCCATTCCCAATATGTTCCAGCGCTTCGGCACATCGTCGGGCTATGTGGTATTTGCGGCCATGATTAACTCTCTGGGCGGAATCTCCACAGCGGCGCACACGATCGCCAACACCGTGGAGTCGGCGTTCTATATCCCCGGCTGGGGTATGCAGGCCGCTGCCGCAACTCTGGCGGGCAACGCATTCGGCGCTCGGAACTCGGAGCGCCTGAAGCGCCTCGGACGGACGATTATCCCGCTGGAAATCGGACTCATGGTGATATCGGGCGGCCTGCTGTTCGCCTTTGCAGAGCCTCTGGTAGGTATCTTCTCTAAGGACGCCGAGGTCATCGCTCTTGGCACGACTGTGCTGCGGATGGTTGCCGTGTCCGAGCCGTTCTACGGTGTACCCATTGTGGTGGAGGGCATGATGCAGGGCGTGGGCAAGACCGTTGCACCGTTGTACTTCAATATTTCCGGCATGTGGGGAGTGCGCATTGTGGGTACCTTTATCTGCACGCAGATTCTCGGCTTTGGCTTGGTTTCCGCGTGGGGGTGTATGATTGGCCATAATCTTCTCCTGTTCTTCCTGTTTGGCTTTTACTACCTTACAGGAAGATGGAACCCATTACATACAAAACAACCGCAGGGCTGACCCTGCGGTTGTTTTTGCAATGGGGGTGGGGATTTGAAGTGCAGAATAAGAGGACGATTACTACGATACGCACAATCCAATATAGCTCCCTCACGGGGGGAACTATTGCGTCCGGTTCGTATTGCAGTATAATATCCCGATTCCTGCACTTGCACAACTGACAACTGCTCACGCAAGCATAATATTATCCCGATAAAAATCCCTCCGCAGGGTGAATTCTGCGGAGGGATTTTGCATTACTTGAAATACTTCACTGCGGAGGCGAAGAGCTTCATGTCATAGTTATCCGGCACATTTTTGTAAAGGTGCTTACCGATACGCTCACTGTGCCCCATTTTGCCGAGGACGCGTCCATCGGGGGATAGGATGCCCTCAATAGCACTGAAAGAGCCGTTGGGGTTGAAGTCCGCATCCATGGTAGGTGTATTATTCAAGTCCACATACTGGGTTGCAATCTGACCGTTCTTTGCAAGGCGCATAATCAGCTCGTCGGAGGCAATAAACCGACCCTCACCATGGGAGATGGGCACGGCGTAAACCTCTCCGACCTGGGTGCCTGCCAGCCAGGGGCTGTTGTTGGAGCAGACCCGGGTGCGGACGATTCTGGACTGATGGCGGCCGATGGTGTTGTAGCTTAAGGTCGGGCAGGTTTCATCGGTCTCAATAATCTTTCCGTAGGGCACCAATCCCAGCTTGATGAGTGCCTGGAAGCCGTTGCAGATACCCAGCATCAGGCCGTCACGGCGCTCTAAGAGCTTTGTGACCTGCTCGGTGACTGCGGGATTGCGGAAGAAGGCCGTGATGAACTTGGCGCTGCCGTCCGGCTCGTCACCACCGGAGAAGCCGCCGGGAATGGCAATCATCTGAGAGGTCTCAATGGCCTTGGCAAAGCGCTCTGCACTGGATGCCACATCGTCGGCAGTCAGGTTGCGCACGATGAAGATTTCACCTTCTGCATCGGCATCCATGAATGCGCGGCAGGTATCATACTCGCAGTTGGTGCCGGGGAAAACGGGAATCAGAACCTTGGGTTTTGCGGTCTTTACGACAGGCGCCTTGATGCAGCCGCCGTCAAAAGCGAAGGGCTTTACGGCAGACTTGGCTGCTTTGGGCTTCGTGGGGTAGACTCCCTCCAGCACAGCATCGTTGAGCTTGCGAAGCTCTGCGATTTCGGCGCAGTCAGCACCAATGGTAATCTTACCGTTGTCGGTGGTTTCGCCCAGCTTGATGCCCGCAAAAGGCTCACGCAGCTCTGCAATGATGGCACCGGGCATGATGTGGTAGAAATCGCAATCGGCATATGCGGTAAAGCCGATGTCATTGCCGAAGGACATTTTCATAACGCCCTCAGCAATGGAGCTCTCCACAGCCCAAGCGCTTTCCACCTTGCCGGCGGAGCACAACGCGTGGAAGGTTTCCCAGGAGGCTTTGATTTCATCCGGGGTCTGACCGCCGAAGAGGTAGACACCGTGACCTGCACCCTTGAACTCTGTGGTGATGATATCCCCGGCATCCACGGGGGCGATGGCGAAGGAAATCAGGGTGGGAGGCACATCCAAATCCAGGAAGGAGCCGCTCATGGAGTCCTTGCCGCCGATGGCGGCGGCGTTCAGCTCCAGCTGGGCATCCATGGCACCGAGCAGCGCTGCAAAGGGCTTGCCCCAGCGCTCCGGCTCCTGACGGAGCTTTTCGAAGAATTCCTGCAAGGTCAGGTAGGCTTTCTTGTAATCGGCACCGGCAGCCACGATTTTGGCAACGGAAGTATAGACACTGCTGTGGGCACCGGTGAAGGGGTCGGCGCTCATCTGGTCGGGGTCGCAGCCGTAGGCCATGACGGAGGCCTGAGAAGTAACATTTCCCGGGAGCATGGGAAGCAGCGCAGCCATGGCCTGAGCGGGGGAGGCCTGATTCTTGCCGCCAAAGGGCATCAGCACGGAACCCGCACCGATGGTGCCGTCAAAGCGCTCCACAAGACCTCTGCGCCCGGCGCTCTTTAAGGAGCCTGCGATGGCTCTCAGGCTCTGCTCGCCGCGCACGGAGGCAGGAGCTTTGCCGGAAACACAAACCTTAGCGTGCTTGCTTGCGCCGTTGGTATTGAGAAAATCGCGGGAAATATCCGCAATGCGGTTGCCCTTCCAGTTCATGACCATCCGGGCTTCCTCAGTGACCACAGCCACGCGGTAAGCTTCCAGATTCTCGGAGCGAGCCATGGCGATGAATGCGGCTTCATCCTCGGCGGCAACCACCACCGCCATTCTTTCCTGAGACTCGGAGATGGCAAGCTCAGTGCCGTCCAGACCGTCATACTTGCGGCGCACGGCATCCAGGTCAATTTGCAGACCGTCGGCCAGCTCACCAATGGCGACACTGACACCACCAGCACCGAAGTCATTGCAGCGCTTGATGAGCTTTGTGACCTCGGGGTTGCGGAACAGACGCTGGAGCTTCCGTTCCTCAGGGGCATTGCCCTTCTGTACTTCGGAGGCCATGGTCTGCAGGGACTTCATATTGTGGCTTTTGGAGGAACCGGTAGCACCGCCAATACCATCACGGCCGGTACGGCCGCCCAACAGGATGATAACATCTCCGGGAGCGGGGCATTCCCGGCGGACATTGACTACAGGAGCCGCTGCAACTACAGCGCCGCCCTCCATGCGCTTGGCAATGTAGCCCTCATGGTACAGTCCGGCAACATGACCGGTAGCCAGACCGATCTGGTTGCCGTAGGAGGAGTAGCCTGCGGCAGCGGTGGTTGCCAGCTTGCGCTGGGGCAGCTTGCCGGGAG
>JAZRVX010000038.1:0-1063 GCA_045599455.1 Faecousia sp.
GCTATTTAGGAAAATGTCAATCTAAATATGAAATGAGGTGCTCTTTATAGAAGTAAAAATTCCGAAAGAAATCCGGCAGTACAAGGAAACTATTTTCTTTGGCCTGTCTGCCCGGCAGTTCTTTTGCGCGATCTTTGCCGTTGCTATCGCCGTAGGTGTCTATATGCTGCTTGGCCCGACCATTGGCAAGGAAACCGCAAGCTGGCTGTGTATCGTGCTGGCTTCTCCTGCGGCAATGGCGGGCTTTTTCTCTTATAACGGCATGACCTTTGAACAGTTTATATGGGCTGTTATCAAGACGGAAGTTCTGTATGCCGACGACCGAAGGTATGTAGGCGAAAATATCTTATATAACCGCTTTAACAGAAAGGGGCGTGGAGACTTTGATTAAAACGCTTATGGCTGCGAACAAGAGCGAGCGTGTCAGGGTGAAGGTGCCGCACTCTGTCCAGCAGAGCATACCGATCAAGCGCATCTATACCAACGGTATTTGGGAAGTGGGCAATAAGCACTCCCAAAGCTGGAAGCTCACGGATGTGAACTATATCGCAGCCTCGCGGGAAACACAGCGGAGCATCTTCAATGCCTATTGTGCCGCGATCAATTCTCTGCCCACGGATGCCACAGCCAAGATCACCATTGTAAACCACAGACTCAACCCCGCTGAGTTTGAACGGCGCATACTGCTCCCGTATAAGGACGACTGGCTTGACCATTACCGAGAGGAAGCCAATGCCATTACGAAAGGCCGTGCGGCGCAGAGCAACAATCTCGTGCAGGAGCGCTTTGTAACGCTTTCCATCCCGCAGCGCAAAATTGAGGAAAGCAAAAACTATTTCCGAAGAGCCGGGGCTAATCTGGAAAAGACCTTTGCCCGTTTGGATTCCGGTATCAAACCCGCACGAAATTATGACCGTCTGCGAATACTCCATGACTTCTTCCGTCCCGGCTATGAGCAGTATTTCGATTATGACGATTATCGGTATATGCAGACAGGCAGAGACTTTAAGGACTTGATCTGCCCGGACTCTATCAGCTTCAAACGTAACCACTTTGAGTTTGG
>JAZRVX010000039.1:0-11256 GCA_045599455.1 Faecousia sp.
TGTTCAAACCCATCAGGCATCCATGTGGGAATAATATCTTCCGGGAAATTATTCCGGACGAGTTCTTCACGCAAACCTTCATATACCAACGGATCGGACTTGGCAGGGGCAACATACTTCTCATCCTGCATCGCACTGCCCAGATGGAAGGTTTCCTGTGTCCAGCGGGCAACGGCTTCCCACAGATTAAAACGGAATGCACCGGCAGATATTGCACTGCCTGCAAGCATCGCAGCCAAGACAGCTGCGATGACCAGTCTGCGACGCACGGAGTGAAATCCTCCGTCTCTGGGCGCAGAGGCAGAACGGCTGCAGCGCTCTATTTCTTCCTCGGTGGGGGCATAGTACATCTTGAATTCTTTGAATGCTTCTTTCGGATTTCGGCTTTCGCCTCTCTCTTTTCTTCGGGCGGACAGTAACTCCATGACATAGAGTATTTCGTCCATGTCAGACACCTCTGCCTCTGGTTTGGAAGCGTCAGAACGCAGAATTTCGCGGAGCTCTTCGTCTCGCATGGAATCATAAACCGAAAAGTCCCGGTTACTGCGGCTTGGGTTAACAGGCATACATAATCCTCCTATCATTTAATTATGTATTCAAAACAGAAAATGTGACATTATCTTTCAATTTTCTTTTTTAATTTTTCCCGCGCTCGCTGGAATTGCTTTCGGCAGGTGGCTACCGAAATGTGCCGCTCCTTGGCAAGCTCCGAATAGGTCTTTCCCTCCAATACCATCTGACGCACCATGCGAAACTCCTCCGTGGCGGATAAGTCGCTGTAGAGAATATCCACATCCACCGTATCATGGGAAGCTGTGGGGAAGATGGCGGAAAGTGTGCCGGCATCAGAAAACAGCCGGTCAACAATGACCTGATGCTTGCGATGGTTGGACATGACATTTTTCAGCGTATTTACGAGCCAGCCGCGTGGATTGTCTGAGCTCAGAAACTCGCTATATCGCATCCAAGCTATGCGGAAGGTTTCCTGCACGGCTTCCTCGGCGGCGGAGTAGTCTCCCAGAGAGCTGAATGCATAGGCAATGAGATTCTCATGCATTTGCAGGTAGTATTCGGTTACTGCTTCTTCTTCGTCAAAGGCCAATGGCATTCCTTCCTTTCTCCTGCGGATATTTTCGTTATTCTAGCAGATTTTTATTCGAAAACCAATAGGAAAGCGGGAACTTTTTGTGCGGGCGTGTCTCATTTTGCCGTTTTGATACATGAAAACAGTGAAAGGAGTGTGGCTACATGAATGCATCAGCCATCGGGAAAAGAATCAAACAGGCAAGGTTGGCGCAGAATATGACACAGGAGGCGCTGGCAAAGGCGCTGGGCTGCACGAGCCGCCATGTCAGTGCCATGGAGCGGGGCGTGAAAATGCCGGGCGTAGATACGCTTGTGAAGATTGCAAACACCTTGGAGGTCAGCACGGACTATTTGCTTCAGGATGCTTTGCGAATGGATGGACAGGCGCTTGTGCAGATAGTCGACAGTCTTCCGCCGGACAGGAAGCTTTGCTGGCTGCGGGCGATTGATGCATTTGAGGCAGGAGACAAGCGCTGAAATCGTTCATCCTTTTTTCGGTGAATTCGACGCGTTTCGGGGGATTGTGACAAAGAGACTGTGATAAATTCATTCCATGAGATTGTAAAAGACAATCTCATGGAATGAATTTTTGCTATAGGAGAGAAAAGGTATGATGTCGATTGAGAATTTAATGCAAAAGATAACGGCACCGGAGGAATACGGCGCCATTATACTGGATTTCCTGCGGCGGGTGGATGCCGGATTTTCTGCGGAAGAAAAGGCCTTGCGGGCTGCGCAGGAAAAGGGGGGAAATCAGAATGATTCCCGGCTTTCCCGGTATGTGCAGGAGAAGTACCGAGCTTTCGGATATGAAACAATGTATCTTGTATGGAGCGGGGCGGCACTGAATATTCTGTGCCATCGGGAGAGCCGAGTCTGCGAAATACTCCGGGGAGATTTTGAGTTTCTTCTGGGAGAGAGCACTGTGCAGAAGCTTGGCGTTGTGCATCGGCATGAGGCGGCTGCGGCGGCTCTGGCTAAGGAACTTCCGGAGGATGCTGTTTTGACGATTGTGGATTTTTACTCCTATGCGCGAACCTATGGGTGGAAAATAGCGCATTTTGCGGGCTTTGCCCTTGCGGAGACACTGTACGGTGCATTATTCCCGGAGCAGAAAATGCCGCAGACGGTTAGGGCCTACCGGGAGCAGTTGGAAAAATACTTACAAATAAAGCTGACGGATTTTTCGGAATAAATTAAAAAAATGTAAAATTATGTCACAACTAAGCATAGACAATACATATTCTTTCATAACACGAATTGTGTCACTGGGAATCTAAGACGAAAAGAGAGTGTATTATCCATGAACCCACGGCAAAGTAAAGAGATAGAGTACCTGTATTTACAAATGTACAATATGCTGTTTGAATATGCAAGGAGTACGCTCTCTGACGAAAGAAGGGCGGAGGAGGCAATACAGGAGGTATTCCGCATTGCCTGTCAGAAGCCGGAGGCGGTGTGCGCTTGTCCGAATCCTCAGGGATGGACAGTTCAAACTCTGAAATATGTGATGCTGAATATGGAGCGAAATGAGCAGTCTATCAACCGCACACTGGTAAAGTATTCTGCCCTGAACGAGGGCGATTCCATGACCGTGCCAAATCAGGTGGAAGTCGAACTGTTGTACAATGACATTGCCGACAGTGAAGAGTACCTCCTTCTGAAGGAAATGACCTTTGAGGGTGCCAGCTATGCGGAGATGGCGCAACGGCGGGGCATTACGGTGGAAGCATGCCGCAAGCGGATGCAAAGAGCCAAGAGCTGCTTACGCAAGAAGCTTAAACCATAAATGCAGGTCGGCCTCCCTTGAAAAGTCTCCGAAAGATTAAGGCAATGCAGAATAAGAAGGCGATTACTGCGATACGCACAATCCAATATAGCTTCCTCCGAGAGGCAATGCCGTCAATCTTAAACGAATGACATATGCTACGGGTATCTGTGCACCTCGTTTTGTCATTCTGAGCGGTGAAAAGTGGGAGCAATTTCTTCCGGTTTAATCTTTCTTCTATCGATGTAGCGTGTTATGAGACTGAGGAGCCGAAGAATCTTCGCACCGATTTGGCAGTTCCGGTAAACAAAATGTGTAGATCCTTCGACTTCGCTTCGCTGCGTTCAGGATGACAGGTGCGGTGGTATTTTTAGGTTGACGGCATTGCCTCCAAGAGGGAGCTATTGCGCCCGATTTGTATCGCAGTAATATATTCTTATCCCTGCATTTCACATTTTCGGCAGGGTCTGAATGAGAAAAAACGGCGAAATCTTCTCAGACTTCGCCGCTCAACAATATTACTATACCACTTTTTTGTATTTTCGACCATGGGAAGAGTGTATGATTTTTTGAAGAAAATGTTGGGTACTATCCCATCTTGCATATATGAAAAAGGTGTGGTATCTTGAAAGTACAAAAAAGGAGTGAGACCCATGAACAAGTAGGAGCTTAAATACACACGAAAGAGAGGCTCTCAATATGAAACTCCTGGAAATTTCCTTATAGCGACCCCACCGAAATAATGAAAGGTATGAGTCCCATGATTATGTAAGGAAACAAAACCAAAGAAAGGCAGGGCAACACCATGAAACTTCAAACTGACAGCGAACAGAAATAACCCTCGATTGACCGAAAATCGGCAGTCGAGGGTTATTTCTTTTTTCGGCAGTTCCTCCGCTTGCGGAAAAAACCAATCGGGGGGGGAGTTTTTTCGCAGGTAATTCGGCCGCTTAAAGGGGAAACCCGCATGGTATGCAGAGCGGATTACAGACATCTTGCAATAATGTTGCGGTTGTCTCCGGCGTAGCAGAAACGCTCCAAGCGCTGTTCCGGGGGCATGGGATGCACGGCATCCTCCGGCCCGTCAATCACCGGTATGTGGAAAGCAAAGCCCGGCTGCCGAATTTCGGCAGCCGGGCTTTTGAAATTTTATTTTTCGTCCGCCAGCAGTTTGATGGCGCAGGTGTATGCGTAAATCAGAGGTTCATTGTGCTGGAAGAAAACCGTGCCGTCCACAGGTGCGGTCAGAGTTTCCAGCACATCGCCGGTGCAGGGGTCGATAATCTCCGCCAGCGCCTGACCCTTTGCCACATGGGAGTTGTGCTCTATAAGGCTTCGGTAGAGCCCTGCCATGGTGGTGCGGATGTTCAGAAGGTCATCATACTGCACGAGACGGCTCTTAGCCGCCAGGGCGGGAGTGCCGGAGAGAATGCCGCCTAAGACCATAAACCGTTCGATGCTGTCCACCACCATTTCGGCACTTTCGGTGTCGATGCGATCCGTGGTGTTGGAGTAGACGCTGAAGGCATCCGTTTCCCAAATCTGCCAGTTGTAATTGAGCGTGGTGGTGTCATAGGGACGGGGAGCGCGGACAACGATGTAGGGAAGCCCGAAGTCCTCCGCCTTGCGGATATTCTCAAAACCCGTGTGCATCATTCGCACATGGGGCTGGAATTCACCGGGCATATAGAAGGATGTAAACTGGACACCGCTGCGGTACTTATTGACAACCTCGAACACGCCGTCCGCAATTCGCTGGGTGGTCTCACCCAGGGAGTAGCCGGGGAACATACGGTTGATATCCGTATTGTCGATGCTCCAGAAGCGCTTGCCGATGTTCATGGAGCCGGGGTTGACGGAGGGAATCACACAGACCTGTTGACCGGGGAGGAACCGTCCTTCGGCTTCCAGCTTTTTCAGTCGCTGAATCACTCGGGAGCACAGATAAATCTGCTGATATTCGTTGCCGCGCATGGCGCCCACAATGCACAGCGCCTTTTCTCCTGCGCCGAAGGTGAAGGCGCGTACTCGGAAGTCGTCGCGGTAGATGTGGGGAATCTGATAAATGATGCTCTCTTTCACTGCCGCTCCGCCTCCCGTACTAAGATTCTTCCCATCAGGGAACCCTCATGCACCATGGGGTAGTCTCGGATGGTGAAGAGCAGGCCGCTCTTTGCGGCGCTGACATACTCGGTAATCTCGCCCTTGAAAGGGTCGAAGATGTAGCCCACGGTCTCGCCCTTTTTCACCCATGTTCCCTGATTCTTGGTCTTCATGAACATACCCGAGCAGGGGGCGTTCAGAAATTCCACCTCATCGGGGTCTTCGGACACGATGGGGGTGCCCACCGGGGCGGTTTCACCCTCCCACATCCCGAGATTTTTCATCACATTCAGGATACCCTCCGTCAGCTGCTGGCCGTATTGTCCGGTCAGGCGCATACCCACGCCCATCTCCACCACGAGACAGGGCGTGCCGATGGAATTGAGGGAGTAGGCCAGGGTGGATTCCAGCACCGTGCTGGCACCGTGCACCCAGATGAAGTCCACATTGGCCTGCCGCGCCAAGGGGAGCAGAGTTTCCCTATGGAGCTGATTGATGCGAATCTGGGGCACCTCCGTCAGAAAAATGTTGCTGGCGTGGATGTCAAATACCACATCCGCACCTTTCAGGTCGTCTACTACTTTTTGGGACACATATTCCGTCATGTCGCCGCAGTCGGAGCCGGGGAAGGTGCGGTTCATATCCAAGTCAAAGCCGGGAATGCCGCGCTGGATGGAGTCGATGCCCAGCGGATTCACTGCCGGATAGATCTCCACAGTGCCGTGGAGCATATCAAGGCGGCGGTTCAGAATTCGGCTGAGCAGGAAGCATACATACTGCCCCTCCAGCTCGTCACCGTGGATGCCTGTGACCACGCAGATGCGCTTGCCTTCGCCGTTGCGGATGACATTTTTGCGAATGCGAAAGGTTTCATCCACGGGAAGGCGAATACTGACGATATCTTCTAACATAGTTTTTCCTCATAAAACACGCTTTCATCCCGGCGAAAATGCCGGGATGGCTGCTTATTTGATTTCCGATACGATGACGGAAACATCCGTCTCCTGCGCCGCCATGCCCCGGAACATTCCGCGGTTGATAACGCAGTCGTAAAAATCCCGCCCGTGGGAGAGCTTGATGTGCCCATCCCCGACTCGAATGCAGTTGGTGGGGTCAAAGCCATACCAAAGTGCGCCGCACAGCACCTCCACCCATGCGTGGCTCTTGCCCTCGCCCATAAGCATACCCACCGCATAGCGGCAGGGGATGCCCCGACTGCGAAGCAGCGCCAGCATCACATGGGTATAGTCCTGACACACTCCCGCACCTGCGTGGAAGGCCTCAGCGGCGGTGGTGTGCACAGTGGTTGTGCCGGGGCAATAGTGAAGCCGCTCATGGACTGCCCGGGTGATGCACTCCGCCTGAGAAAGCGTGCTTCCGCTTAGGTGCAAGTCCTCGGCAAAGCGGCAAATGGCAGCATCGGCAGCCGTCAGCGCCGTGGGATATCGGAACAGATTGTCCCGGACTTCATTTTCAGATGGGACGCTGTCCGAAAGCCCTGCCACCGCCTGTCCGCAGATGTTGACCTCAAACTCCGAATGGGGCGCGCGGCAGCTTCCGTAAATCAGGGCATTGCCCCAGGAATCCCGGCTGTCGCTTAAGAAATCTGCGGGGCCGATGAAACGCTCACAGCTTAGAATGTGCTGGCGCGCATCGCTTGCCGGGGTGCAGCGCAGGGTGAAGCGGTGCATCGTGACAGGCTCGGACAGGGTGATTTTCAGATGATAGTGGTAGGAGAGCTTTTTCACGCCTCAGCACTCCACCAGAGCTTCCACCGCGGTCACAATGCCGATGTAGTCCGGTACTGCCTGACCGGCCAGCGCGTGAAGCGCCTGCATATTGTCCCTGCGGTAGATTAAATCCGTGCGGTCAATGCGCCCGGCAAGGCGGCTTACCTCCCGGCGGATTTCCTCGGGACTTTTCCTGAGGCGGGCGTACAGGTCAAGCCGCTCCACCCGCTTGCCGACCTTGATGATATTGCGGGTGTTCTCGTCATCAATCTGGTCATCCACGCAGCCCCAGAAGGCCAGAATGCAGTCCGTCACCTTCTGGAAGTACAGCCCCGGGGCATCGCTTTTCTTAGCGCGTTCCATTTCGTAAATTGCCATCTGGATGAAAGACAGGCATTCGCTGCCAATTTCGTCCCGCAGCTCAATGGCGTTGTCATAGCCCCGGTACAGATTTGCCATGATGGAGTTGGGGTCATCAAGGCTGAATGCATACTTGCCGATGAAGTCATCCTTGTCTGCGTAGATATCGGGGATTTCCAGCCAGCGGCAGAATTCCCGATGGTCGCTGCCGTACTGCTCGATGAGACTGTCAAAGGAGCGCTCAAAGAGCTTGAGCGTGGTGTACACCCGCTCGGAGTACCGCCCCAGCCAGTACAGCCGGTCGGTGTTGATTATCGACTTAATACCCATGTGTCCTTAAAACCTCCACCCTGAGAAGAATTGACGATAAAGGAATCGGGATTCCGGGAGAACCGTGTCAGGCCGCTCTTCCAAACCACGGGTTCCTCGGAGCTGAGGACGAAGGCTCGCAGGTCGGCTTTGCGCTCCACCTGTGTGTCTCCCTCCAAGATGGGGATATCCCGAAAATCTATGACCTCCTGCGCAATGAAGCGGCGGGGTTCGGCCAGAATCATGGAAATGAACTTCTGCTTTTCCTCGGGGCTGAGCTTGCTGCCGAAGACCACGCCGTAGCCGCCCGCCTCGGCCACATCCTTGATGACCAAGGTGTCAAAATGCTCCAGAACATACTTTCTGTCCGCTTCGTAAAAGGGCAGATATGTGGGGGCATTGTGCAAGATGGGTTCCTCGTGGAGGTAGTATGCAATCATCTTGGGCACGAAATAGTAGATGCCCTTGTCATCGGCAATGCCGTTGCCGGGGGTGTTGAGGATTGCCACATTGCCCTTGCGGTAGACATCAAAAATGTGGGGGATGCCGATGAGGGACTCGGGATGAAAGGTCATGGGATCCATATATTCGTCGGAAATGCGGCGATACACAGCGCCCACCCGCTCCTTCTTCCCGGCGTAGCCCGTGAAGTAGAGGTAATCCCCCTCCACCTCAAAGTCATTGCAGGTGACCAGAGGCACGCCCATTTGCTCGGCAAGGTAAGAGTGCTCAAAGTAGGCGGCATTGTAGCGCCCCGGGGTCAGCACCACATTGATGCCGCCGGTATTCACATAGTCCATGGCTGCCTTCAGAAGCTTCGGGTAGTCACGGTTGTCCTCAATGGGGGTCTCGTGGAAGGTTCTGGGGCTGCATCGGCGCTCCAGCTCCCGGGCGATGGTGGGATAGGAAGCCCCGGAGGGCACCCGCAGATTGTCCTCCAGTATGTACCAGACGCCGTCCTTGCCCAGCACCAAGTCAATGCCGGACACATGGGAGAATACCCCCTTGGGCGGGACAATGCCCTCGCAGGGAGGAAGATACCCGGAGGCGGCATAGACGAAGTCCGCCGGAATAACGCCGTCCGTGATAATTTTCTTTTCGTTATAGACATCCTTCAAAAAGAGGTTCAGCGCCTTGACCCGCTGCTTGAGTCCTCTTTCAAGGTATTCCCACTCCTCCCGGCTTATAATGCGGGGAATGGGGTCGTAGGGAAAAAGCTGCTCTTTAAAGCTTCCGTTTTTATAGATGCCGAATTTGACACCGTAGCGTGCCAGCTGACCGTTGATGTCGGCGGTGCTTGCCAGTAATTTGTCGAGATTGCCCATGGCCGTGACCTTCTTTCTGACGGATACGAAAAAAACAAGGACACTGATACACCTGTGCGGTGTACAAACGTCCTTGTTTGGGATAAGAATACCAAAAAAACCGTGAAATGTCAATCTGAAATGTGCGACACCATTTTTGTCCGCGGTGGTGTCCGGACTGTGCATTTCGGCAAAAATCAGTCCAGAATCCTGACTTTCCCGCCGTTCATCTGCTTGTGGGCATCATAGAGCATCCGGGCGGCATCGGCTCTGGTCAGGGGGCTGCCTGTGATGGGAACATCGGTTTGCAGGGCGGATGGGCTTTCCAGATGAAGCCCATTGCACAGAATGTCCGCCGCCAGTGCGGAGGTGGCATCTTCCTCCGGGCGGAAACCCTCCGTCAGGTCGGCAATTACCCCGGAGCGCATGGCGGCGGCCACATAGGGCTTGAGCCATCCGGGGAGACTGCCGCACCACGCCGCATCCTCCGTATTGTCCGTGGGAAGTTCCAGTGTCCGCACGGCCATGGCAATCAGCTCCCCGCGGCTTACGATTTTCTCCGGGAAGAAGGTGGCGTTTCCGTCCACGGTTTCCCCGGTGAAAATGCCCGTGTTTTTCATCCACTGGGCGGCAAAGCAGCAGGGGGAGTCCTCTGTATCGGTGTAGCGTGCATCATCCGTGGGGCGGATGATGGTCAGGGTTACGGTGGCCTCCCGGCTCTGCGCGCCCTGCACATCGGTGGCGCTATAGGCGAAGGAGTCCACCCCGACTTTGTTCTGCTTGGGGGTATAGGTGAAAGTTCCGTCGTCGTGGAGTACCACGATTCCACGCCGGGGTGCCCGGGTGAGGGTAAAGGTCATGGGCTGCCCCTCCGGGTCCTTCACCTTGAGGGCGGCGGTGATGGGCAGATTTTTGTAGGTTTCCCGAGCACTGTCCTCGGCCACGGGGGCGCAGTTGCGCTTTGTGCCCAGACTGAAAGTCATCACGGTTTCCTCCGATGGATACCCCTCGGTGATGCGCCGATAGGCCACGGTTCCTTGGGACTGCTGCATAGCTTCCAGCCCCTGTTGAGACAAGATTTCCCCCGGGGCAACGGTGTGACCGTTCAGCGTGGGACTTCCCGCCGACTTCGTAATCCAGTAGCCCACCTGAGCGTGGGCGTGCAAGGGGATGCACGCAATGAGTGCGGGCAGCAGAATCTTTGCCGAATGCTTCATGGCTGTTCCTCCGATTGTTTGTGGAGGTAGTTTCTGCATTTGCATCCTTTTTATTCGCACTGTCCACGGCGCAGGCATTTTTGCCCGATGCTTTGGCACGGCGCAGAGCGCGGTCTGCATACTCAAAGAGGGTCTTTGGATTCACTCCCACACCCCAGCTTCCGCCCATGCTGACACTGACAGGGGCGATAGCCCGGCTAAGCGCCTGCTGTGCCAGCTGCATCCGAAGCAGGAGTGCCTGCTCGGAGTGTATGCCATGCAGGAGAATTAAGAATTCATCCCCGCCGAAGCGCCCGACCATATCCTCTCGCCGAAACAGCTTTTGAAGACACCGGGCAATTTTCAGGAGTACCGCATCGCCCTGACTGTGCCCCAGCGTATCGTTGACGGATTTGAAGTCATCCACATCCATGACCACCAGCCCCCACCCGGCACTGCGCCGCGTGCGCCGCTCGGAGCGGCGGAAGAATGCCCGCTTGTGATATAGCCCTGTGAATCCATCGTGATTAGCCTGATAGCGGAGCTTGCAGGAATGCGCACCGCCGATGCATGCCCCTGCCGCCAGCGCATAGCCTAAGAATTTGTTCATCCCATCCCGCCTTTCTGCGTAAAGGCAGTATAGCAGGGCAGGCGGGATTTACATGGCGAAAGCGGGATGGGGGAATATGAGAAATCCATCCCCTTTCGGGGATGGATTACGCCTTATCGAGAGAGTGGGTTCAGTGCCCCCAGCAGCTTGTCATCGGTCAGCGCCGGGGCATCGTATGCACCATCCAGTATGGCATCCATATTCTCGGCGCAGTTCTCTATCTCCTTGGAGAATTCCCGGGCGGTCTCTTCCAAATCTCCCGGCAGACAGGCAATGACGAGACAGGCAGTGACGATGAATTTGACCCGGGCGGCCAAATCACCATCACTGATGGCCTGCAGCCAATACCTGCGGATGAAGTAGGCAATCAGCCGCCCCGTTCGGGGGTCGAAAATCGGGGCATGGAACAGGCGCAGTTTCTCACTCCACAGTGGATTCAGAATCTCCAAACCCGAAAAGAATGCAAAAAGTCCGGGGAGGTCGGAATTGCGAAACTGCCCGGCGGTCTGCAGCGCTTTGCCCGAGTCAAAGGCTTCAAGGGGAACGCCGGAAAGCACGCTTTGGGTGTGGTAGCCATGCAGCAGGAGCAGCCGCAGAGCATCCCGGGGTGGATGGGAATCTGCAATGCGCAGTGCCTCATCCCGGGAAGACAGAAGAATCTGCATTTCCGCCGCAACATACTCGGGGGCTTCCGCGCCGGGAATCTCCCGGGTGACGGTTTCCCAGTCGAAGTTTAAGAGCAGGCGGGCGGCCTCGGGACAGCTCATTTCCAGCTGCAATTCGGCAAAGC
>JAZRVX010000040.1:0-27548 GCA_045599455.1 Faecousia sp.
AACATTCCCCAGCCGAGAACCGTGTTGACGCGCCGCAGCGCGCTGAGGGAAATCACGGTGTAAGTACCTGCAATCAAAAAATAGATGGTGCAGTGGTCGAGCACCTGCATGACTTTCTTCGCCATGGAGGGCTTTAATCCATGGTAAACACTGGACATGGTATACAGCGCAATCAGACACACACCGTAAACCGCAGAGGTCACAATCCCCATGGTATTGTGATGCCAAGCTGCAATCGTCACACACAGCACCAGCCCCGCAATTCCCAGTCCTCCACCTACGATGTGGGTAACCGTATTGGTGATTTCCTCCGCCCGGCTGTAGTCCGGAAGCGGGCGGTCGGATAATTTGGTTCTTTTCATGCTTTCGCCTCCCGATGAAACTGAAATCATCATAGCGCATGTATTCCAAAAGGCAAGAAACCGCACTTCTCTACTGCTCTACCCACAGTAGAGCGCCTATTCTCCTCCCGGTAGGCAACAGAAAACAGTTGACTTTCCTTTTTTCGTCATTTACAATAAATTTCAAACATAAAAACTATGGATAATGTCGAATCACGGAGGCACCAACATGAAAAAGACACCCTTTCTGACCCTTGAAAAGGCGCAGGAAATCATTAAGACCATCCCCACCCCTTTTCATATCTATGACGAGGCCGGAATCCGTGCCAACGCCAGAGCACTCAGAGCCGCCTTTGCATGGAACCCCGGGTTCAAAGAATACTTCGCGGTAAAGGCCACCCCGAACCCCTATATTCTGAAGCTTCTCCACGAGGAAGGCTGCGGCGCGGACTGCTCCAGCTACACAGAGCTGCTGCTTGCAGAAGCCGTGGGGCTTAAAGGTGCAGATATCATGTTCTCCTCCAATGTCACCCCCCGTCAGGATATGGAGAAAGCCCGCGCTATGGGTGCCTACATCAATCTGGACGATGCCACCCATGTGGATTTTCTTGCATCCATGGGTCAGGTGCCCGAAACGGTGTGCCTGCGCTATAACCCCGGCGGCTCCTTCTCTCTGGGCAACACCATCATGGACATGCCCCGGGATGCCAAGTACGGCATGACCGAAGACCAGATGGCAGGTGCCATCAACCGCCTGATGAAGCTGGGCACCAAGCACTTCGGCATCCACGCTTTCCTGGCATCCAACACAACCACCAATGAATACTACCCGGAGCTGGCCGCCAAGCTCTTCCGCCTGGCTGTAAATCTGCGCAATGCCACGGGCGCACACTTCTCTTTCATCAATCTGTCCGGCGGTATCGGTGTGGACTACCGCCCCGAGCAGCCCAGATGCGATATCTACGCCATCGGCGAGGGCGTGAAGAACCGCTATCAGCAGATTCTGACCCCTGCCGGAATGGGAGATATCGCCATCTTCACAGAGTTGGGGCGCTTCATGCTGGCTCCCTTCGGTCATCTGGTTGCCACCGTCCTGCACCAGAAGCACATCTATCGGGAGTATGTGGGTCTGGATGCCTGCGCTGCCGACCTGATTCGTCCTGCCATGTACGGCTCTTACCACCATATTACCGTCCTCGGCAAGGAGGACGCTATCTTGGATCATGTATATGATGTGACCGGCGGTCTGTGCGAGAACAACGACAAGTTCGCCATTGAGCGCAGTCTGCCCGCCATCGACATCGGGGATATCTTAGTCATCCACGACACCGGTGCCCACGGTCACTCCATGGGCTACAACTACAACGGCAAGCTACGCTCTGCGGAGGTGCTGCTGCAAAGCGATGGTACCTTCAAGCTGATTCGCCGTGCCGAGACCCCTATGGACTATTTTGCAACTTTGGACTGCACCGAGTTCCGCTACCATAATTGAGCAATATGTACAAGAACGCCCACCATTTTTTGGTGGGCGTTGGCGCTATTGTCTAAAAATTATTCATCTTTTTCTCTGCCATCTGTGCTATAATGCTCATGGTATAGAATCAGCCTAAGATTCTGCCGAAAAGGAGTCATTTATGCACAACATTCTTTTTTTCATGCTCCCGAAGGCCATGTGCCGTTACTTAAGTGACGACTGCACCATTCGTCAGGCCATTGAAAAAATGGAATACGCCGGGTTTGCTTCCCTGCCCATCGTAAACAAGCGGGGCGAATACCGCGGTACCCTCACCGAGGGTGATTTGCTCTGGGCGCTGAAAAATGTCTGCAATATGGACATGAAGCAGGCAGAGGCACACCATATCATGGAAATCAACCGCAGGCGGGACAATGTTCCCGTGCGGGTCACCACCTCCATGAAGGATTTGATTGACCGCGCCGCTGACCAGAACTATGTGCCGGTGGTGGATGACAAGGATACCTTCATCGGTATCATCACCCGCCGCGCCATCATTCAGTACTGCCGTGAGCATTTTTTCTCAGACGAAGAATAAAAAGTCCGACCCATGTGGGTCGGACTTTTTTACTTCTTCTTGGAAATATAGGTAATGGTTTTCAGGGTGTACACCGTCATAAACGCTTTGGGGTCAATGCGGTTCATGTATTTCATCAGGGCGCTGTACTCACTCTTATCCACAATCGTCTGAATCTCCAGCCGCTTGGGCATATCACCATAGGCACCGAAGGATTCATAAACCGTTGCACCGGAGTGGAGTTCATTCAAAATGAAGTCCTTGATTTCCTCAAAGCGGGGCGAAATGATGCAGACCTTTTTCTTCTCGTCCAGACCGAAGATGAACTTATCCAGAATGACACCGTTTAGGTAGGTGCCAATCAGGGAGATAATCACGATTTTCTTATCATAGCACAGAGCCGACAGCAGCGCCACCACCACGCCGGAGGCCGACATGGCCGCGCCCAAATCCATGCGGAGATACTTATTGAGAATCTTGGCAATGATGTCCAGCCCCCCGGAGGATGCATTGCGCAGGAAAAGCAGGGCAAGTCCAATGCTCACCACAAAGCAGTAGCACAGCATATCGAGGAATGGGTCTTCCGTCATGGATGAAAAAGCGGGGAACAGATGTTCAAATGCGCGCAAAAACAAGGGCATGAGGATAGAGGTGTACACCGTCTTTGCACCGAACTCATTGCCGATGAGCACAAAGCCCAGCACCAGACAAATCATATTCAGCCCGAAGGTGATATAGGACACAGGCAGAGACAGAAACTGACTGATGACAACCGCCAAGCCCGAAATGGAGCCGACTGCTAAGTTTGCCGGCACAAGGAAAAAATAAACCGCCGCCGCAATGACGAGGGTGCCCATGGTAATGACTGTGTACTCCCGGATAATCTCCGTCCGCTTCATATGTATATCCTCTATCTCTTACATTTGCCCTGTACGGAAACTCCGAGGGCAAGATATGATTATAGCAGGAAAAAATTGAATGTCAATCTGAAAGGGGCTGTCTCACCAACGCAGTGAGACAGCCCCTTTTCTTCGTTTGCATGTTTAGTTGATATTCTCATATCCGGGGTACTGGGCATCTGTCGGCCAGGAAGCCTGAGCGGGCAAATCGGCAAACCTCACCTGCAGCCCTTCCGAAAACAGCTGCGTGATGGCATCCTGATAGTTTCGGGAAACCTCATCAAAGTGATACCCGCGCATGGCGCAGTGAGGGCCGTCATCCTGTCGGAAGGAATACAGCAGAATCGTATGATCATTCTCCGTTGCGGAGTATTTATGGTGATTTTCCGCAATATGCGTATCCGAGAACTCCTGCAAACTGCTTCCTTCAAACGCTTTGTATCCGGCGGCGTCAAAGTCGCCCGCGCCCATGATTCTCGTGAAGTCTACGACATAGTAGGTCGTGCCCTTGCGGAAGTAATTATAGATATGTCCCTGCTTGACATAGGACTCCAGTATATACCCCTGCTCATCATAGTCACCCCGGAGCAGGTAGTTTATTAAATTGCTGGTGCCGCCGCATCCGGCATGATTATCCCGAAATACGCTCCATGCAGAACGGTTAATGCAGATGCTCTGCCCATTCCAGTGAAATGCCACAGGGCCTAAATCGTCCGGATGGTAACCCCGCAGGAACAGATAGTGCATCACATCATCATAAGTAGACAGCTTATCCGCGACCTCATCCAGAGAAAGGTTGCCATCCACCATGGCCTGCAGTTGCGCTTTCGTATACTGCGCAGCGCCCATGGAAGCAGGCAGTGCATAGTATTCATTCAGGTTATCATACCTTTCCAATGCAAGCTGTGCATAGTATGCATTGTCCTCGTACTCCGGGCCATAGACAAAGCCGCTGTCGAAAACAACCTGATTATTGTTTTCATCCCGGAAAATATAATAATCTCTGCGCTGCTTAACATAAGTTTCCCGGGCATTGCCATCCACTCTGCACACCGTTTCTCCGGGATACACCGTCTGGAAATCCGAAAAGCCATGGCTATACAAATCCGCTCCGACAGGATGCCAAATGCGAAGAGGAACGCCCTCAAAATAGTTAATGTAGTAGACCGCCTGAAGCTTCAGCGTGCTTGCGCTTCCGTTGGTAAAGGTCGTATTGAAATGCCAGAAACCGTCTTCCATAAACTCGCCGGGAATCCAGAGCTCCTGTGAAGGGTCTTCCTCCTCCCGGTGCATGGTGTACTTGTAAGTTTGGGTGTACCGGGTGCCGGAGGTTCCCTGCAATACCGCCGTCAGGAATCGTCGGTCAAAATTCACTTCGCTTTCGGCAGCCGCGTCAAACAGTACCTCCGGCGTACCGGGCTGCAAAACCATCTTAGCCGAGCGGCTGGCACTATGGTTCTCCAGTTCTCTGCCTGTGATTTCCCTGGACGAAATCGCTGTGTCCCCCATGAAATCCTCAACCAGCAGGGATTTCACGGTTACGGTTTCCCCATAGGTATTCCACACCTCAATGCCGAAATGATACTGATTCTCCTTCTCGCCGATTGCAGCGGTAGGGTAATGCCAACGCTCTGCCGGGGGAATAAACAGGCGAGCGCTGTTTTCCTCCTGATAGTTTTTCAGGCTGGCCTTGGAACTTCCGTCCGGCAGCGCATCCGTAAAATTGCGCAGGAAGCGAACGGCATCCGCATCCACGGCATTCCCCAGATGCGTATAGTATTCTTCAATGCTGTCAGCCGTCACAGCGCTGTCCTCATTGGCTAGCGAAAGGAGCTTTTTCATATCCCGGGCGCTCAATGCCGCCTGTGCCGATTCCCGGATTTTTTCCTGCCTAGCTGCATCTGCTTCGGAAGCTAACGCCGCAGAATCCGCTTCACTTTCAACACTGCCTGCGGTTTCTGCCCCGGAACCTGCGGCGCAGCCCGTAAGCAGGCCGCACAGCAATATAAGACTTATGACTTGTTTCATTTCGCTCATTCCCATCTCAACGCACAAAGGGCAGAACTTTGCTTTCTGCCCTTTGCGTTGTATTTTTCTGTTTTTTCCGAATGCCGATTTTTCAGAAGTTTATGCCAGCTTCAAAGAGCCCAGCATCAGCTCGCCAAAGTCCACATCGATGGGGTACTTGACTGCCACGCCCTCCACAAATGCAGCGGAGCGCTCATTGCTCAGGTCGCTCTCGGCGTACTTTTCCCACATGGTGTTGCGCGCAACGAAGTACATGACATGGTAGCCGTAGGAGGTCTTCACAATGTCGCGGTCACCGGCTTTTCTGGCGGTGTCAAAGCACCAGTCGTTAAACTCGGGAACCATCTGGCCTTCGGTAACGCCGGTATACAGACCGCCGGTGGAGGCAGAGCCGGGATCCTGCGTGTATTTCTTTGCAAGCTCGGCAAAGCTGCTTTCCGTCTTCTCGCCGTCGTTAAACTCCTGCAAAACATCATTGGCCTGTGCCAGTGCCCCGCTCCAAGCTTCCTCCGTGATGACCTTCTCGCCGGATTCACTTTCGGTTTCCTCGGGCGTCAGCAGAATATGGCGCACATCCACTGTCACCGTATCCTTCGTGATGCCGTTATCGGCATAATCTGCTTCGTGCTCGGCAAAGTAGGCGGCAATCTCGTCGGCAGTGGGTACATTGGTCAATGCCCAGTCCTGGTAGTAGCCGTAGCCCGTATAGTAGACGGTCATATATTCCTTGTATTCCTCTGCCGTTGCGCCGGGTCCCATGGTGGTGCTGAGCATATTCTCCACAGAGCTGAAGTTTCCCGCCTTGGTGGCTTCCTCCAAGTCCGCATCCAAAGAGGCCAGGATGGCCGCAATCTCATCACTGAGCACAGTGCCCGTTGCCTTGGCCTCATGAGCCATGGCCTGATAGGTCTGCCAGGAGTTGAGGGCACTTTCCAGGAAATACTGCTGCCATGTTACGCCCTCGGCAATGCCGCACATCTGGGTATCCAGTCCCCGGGACATATCCATGCCGAAGTAGGCAGCATATGCGCCATAGGCATTTAAGAAGGTGCGAACCTCCATCCAGTAGTAGGTCTGGAGCAAGCCGACGGTGAGCTTGGCATCGCCGCAGGTGGCAACCACCTTATCGCGGTTTGCTGCCAGTTCCTCATCGCTGACGGTGTAGCTTCCCTTGCAGGTGATATCCCCGGGATTGCCGTCGGCGGGGATGGTATAGACCTCGGCAGGTGCATCAACCTCCTCGGCAGGAGCAGTTTTCTTACCGGTATGCTGGGAAATCAGCACGCCAACCAGTGCAGCAAGCACCGCAATGAGCACCACCAGAATGGCAATTTCCAGCTTGGAAGCGGGCTTTTTCTCCTGCTTCTGTGCCTGCTCTTCCTGCGCTTCGTCGGAAATATCGGTCACTTGAGCAGCTTCTTCCCGAACTTCTTCGGGTGCTTCGGGGAGTTCTTCGTTCACTTCTGCCTGTTCCGCCGTTTCTTCGGTGGGCTCTTCTTCCGCGGCATTATTTCTGCCGCAGGCGGGGCAGATGCTCACGCCCTCGGGGAGCTCCTCCTTGCAAAACTTACATTCTTCCATTGTGTTCCTCTTTCTTCCCTTGCGGGAACGCAAAATGATTTCTTACTTTACCATGAAGCAGGCGCAAAAGCAAGAAATAATCTGTAAACAATCCGGCTTTTTCCTCCGCGAAAGGGGTCTCTTTGGAAATCATTCTTTTGTTTGTCTCTTTGGAAATCATTCTTTTGTTTTACTTGAAAAGGGCGGTTAAAAGTGGTATGATATGAGATTAGTAGAAAAGCCTGAAAAAGGAGACCCAAATGAACACGAAAACCACCGTCATTTCTCAGGAAAGTCTGGACTTACAGCTGTCCTTCTGTGATAAAATCGCTGCCATGTGGCTCTCTCAAAGCGAGACCCCCAAAGCGTATGTGGAAACCTACGGCTGTCAGCAGAACGAGGCCGACTCCGAAAAACTCCGCGGCTACCTTGTTCAGAGCGGATATGCAATCGTGCAGGAAGCCGAGGGCGCCGATGTGGTGATTATGAACACCTGTGCCATCCGGGAACACGCAGAGCAGCGGGTCTTCGGCAATCTGGGTGCCCTGACCCACACAAAGCGCCGCCATCCGCGGCAGAAAATCTTCCTGTGCGGATGCATGGCAGGAGAGCCGAAAGTCAGCGAGCGCATCAAAAAAAGCTTCCCCCATGTGGACGGTGTGTTCTCCACCCACCATTTGTGGCAGTTTCCCGAGATTCTGTGGAATGTGCTGAATAAGAAAAAGCGTCAGTTCTATATTGAGGACGAGGCAGGCTCCATCGCCGAGGGCATCCCCCAGGTGCGCGACAGCGCCCTCAAAGCATGGGTATCCATCATGTACGGCTGCAATAATTTCTGTACCTACTGCATCGTCCCCTATGTCAGAGGCCGGGAGCGCAGCCGCAGGATGGCGGATATCTTGGCCGAGTGCAAATGCCTGATTGAGGGGGGTGTGAAGGAAATCACCCTGCTCGGCCAGAATGTAAACTCCTACGGCAAGGACTTGGACGAGGGGCACGATTTTGCAGACCTCTTGGAAGCCATTGCCCAAATGGAGGGGGACTTCCTCATCCGCTTTATGACGAGCCATCCGAGGGATGCCTCCGAAAAGCTCTTTGACACCATGGCAAAGTACCCTCGCATTGCAAAGCAGCTCCATCTTCCCTTCCAGAGCGGCTCTTCCCGGGTGCTGAAAGCCATGAACCGCCACTATGACCGGGAAACCTATCTGCAAAAGGTGGCATACGCCAAGTCCGTCATGCCGGATTTGGTGCTGACCTCCGATGTGATTGTGGGCTTCCCCGGGGAAACAAATGAAGAATTCGAGGAAACCATTTCCCTGATTGAAGCCGTACACTATGACAGCCTGTTCACCTTCATCTTCTCCCCCAGAGTCGGCACCCCTGCCGCCTCCATGGATGACCCCACCCCCAAGGAGGAGAAAAACGCCCGCTTTGATAAGCTCTGCGCAGTGCAAAACCGCATCTCCGAGGAGATTCACAACGGCTATATCGGCAAGACCCTGCGCTGTCTGGTGGACGGCGAAGACGGCGACTGTCTCACCGCCCGCACAGAGGGCGGCAGACTGGTTCGCTTGGCAGGAAACAAAGACCTGATTGGAAGCTATCGGATGATTACCATTACAGGCGCTACCACATGGAGCCTGACAGGCGTTCTTGCATAAAGACAAGCGTAAGTTTACGCTTTGAAAGAGGTACTTATGGCAAATACCGAACTGACCCCCATGCAGCAGCAATACAAGGCGCTCAAGGCGGAGCATCAGGACTCCATCCTGTTCTTCCGTCTGGGTGACTTCTATGAAATGTTTAACGAGGATGCGCTGGTTGCCGGCAAGGAGCTGGATTTAACCATCACCACCCGTGACCGCGGCAAGCCCAAGGAAGAGCAGAACCCCATGTGCGGTGTCCCCTTCCACAGTGTGGACAGCTATATTGCCCGTCTTGTGCAGAAGGGCTACAAGGTTGCCATCTGCGAGCAGATGGAGGATCCCGCCCTGTGCAAGGGGCTGGTCAGCCGCGAGGTCACCCGCATCATTACCCCCGGCACCGTCACGGAAAGCTGCATGCTGGACGAAACCAAAAACAACTATATGGCCTCGGTCTGCGCTTTGGGCAGCAGCTTCGGCCTTGCCTTCTGCGACCTGTCCACAGGTGCATTCTTTGCAACCACCTGTCCCGATGCACAAGGTGTGGCCTCGGAGCTGGGTCGATTCTCCCCCAGTGAAGTCCTGCGTTTTGGTTCCGGCGCACAGAATGACATTATCAACGATGCGCTGTTCCGGCGCTTAAACTGCTGCGTGGATGAGGGAAGCACCGAAGATTTTGACTACGAAAAATCCCGGGAGCTCCTGGAGCGCCATTTCGGTCAGAGCCTTGCCGGGATGGGCATTGCCTCCATGGAGGCAGCCGTCATGGCCAGCGGTGCCCTGCTCGGCACCATGCTCCGCCTGCAAAAGAACGACCTTGCCCACATCCGCCAGCTGCAATACTACTCCGGCGGCAAGTTCATGGAACTGGATATGGATGCCCGCCGCAATCTGGAACTTACGGAGACCATGCGCTCCAAGGAAAAGAAAGGCACGCTTCTGTGGGTGCTGGACAAGACCCACACCGCCATGGGCGGAAGAATGCTTCGCAGCTGGCTGGAAAAGCCCCTTTTAGAACCTGCCGAAATTACCCGCCGCCACAGCGGTGTGGAGGAACTGACCGAGAATCCCATCATGCGCGGTGAGCTGGAGGAAGCCCTGCGAGATGTGACGGATATGGAGCGCGTCATGACGAGAATCGTCACAGGCACCGTCAACTGCCGTGACTTTCTGGGACTGGCTCGGGGACTTCGTGCCCTGCCCGCTGTAAAAGCCCAGCTGGAGAGCGCCGGAAGCGCCATCCTGCGAAAACTCGGCAATGACATCGATACCCTCGCCGACTGCGCTGACCGCATTGAAAACACCATCGTGGACGAGCCTCCTCTGACCATTCGGGAGGGCGGCATTATCCGCAAGGGGGCAAACGCTGAAGCTGACCGCCTGCGCGACATAATGGAGGGCGGCTCCGGCACCATCGCCGCCATTGAGGCAAGCGAGCGGGAACGCACGGGCATCCGCACCCTGAAGGTGGGCTATAACCGCGTGTTCGGCTACTACATTGAGGTCTCCAAGTCCTTTATGGAGCAGGTGCCCGAGACCTATATCCGCAAGCAGACCCTCGCCAACTGTGAGCGCTATATCACACAGGAATTAAAGGAACTGGAAAATCAGGTTCTCACCGCCAAGGATAGGCTCACCGCTCTGGAATACCAGATTTTCACTCAGCTCCGCGAGGAGCTGGCAGGCAGTGCCGCCCGCGTGCAGGAATCTGCCGCCGCCGTGGCCGCCGCCGACTGCCTGTGCTCTCTGGCAAGTGTGGCCGTTGCCCGTGGCTACTGCCGCCCGGAAATCACACTGGGAAGCGAAATCTCCATCACCGATGGCCGCCACCCCGTGGTGGAAGTTATGCTCAAGGATTCTCTCTTTGTGCCCAATGACTGCCGGTTGGGAAGTGCAGACAATGAGGTCATGATTATTACCGGCCCCAATATGGCAGGTAAATCCACATATATGCGTCAGGTGGCGCTGATTGTGCTGATGGCGCAGATGGGCTCCTTCGTGCCCGCCCGCTCCGCCAAAATCGGTCTTGTGGACAGAGTATTCACAAGAATCGGTGCCAGCGACGACCTTGCCTCCGGTCAATCCACATTTATGGTGGAGATGTCCGAGGTAGCCTCCATTCTGAAATATGCCACGGCCAGGAGCTTGCTTATTCTGGATGAAATCGGCAGAGGTACCTCTACCTATGACGGCATGGCCATTGCCCGCGCCGTGCTGGAATACGCCGCCAATGCAAGAAAGCTGGGTGCCAAGACCCTCTTCGCCACCCACTACCATGAGCTGTCCGCCATGGAAGAGAAGCTTCCCAATGTAAAGAACTTTTCCATCGCCGTGAAGAAACGCGGAGATGCCATGATTTTCCTGCGCAAAATTATCCCCGGTGCCGCCGATGACAGCTACGGCATTGAGGTTGCCAAGCTGGCAGGACTGCCCAATGCCGTGGTCGCCAGAGCCAGAGAAATTCTCGCCGAGCTGGAATCCGAGGGAACCGTGCCTGTGCCCTCTCACCGGGAGGAGCCGGATGACCAGATGTCCATGCTGGATTTGAGCGGGCAGAAAATTACAAAAGCCTTGGAGGGCATTCAGGTGGAAACCCTGACACCCATTGAGGCCATGAACGAGCTGTACAGGCTCAAAAAGATGTTAAACTGAGTTACGCGGAGGGGTTATGAAAAAGCACAGCATATCCTTGGAAATGACCCCCGATGAAAAACTCTGGGCGGCCTGCTATTACCTTATCATGTTCTGCACCCTGCCCACCATTTTGCAGTGGCTGAATACTGCATATTTACATCTGAACGATGCGCAGGAGAACTTTCTGTACTACTTTATCAGCTTTCTTGCCGTCATGTGGATTCTCAGCCGCTATATTGCGTCTTCTTTTGAAACCGTGAAGCACTCCCCTTTCCTCTTCTTGCAGAGCATCATTCTGGGTGTGGTTGCCTACTATGTGTGCTTCGGCGCAATCACATGGGGCATTGGGAAGCTCTTTCCATGGTTTCGCAATGCCAATGATACCGCCATCACTGCAATGGCAGGAACTGACTTTTTCCTCACTGCCATCTGCGTGTGCTTCTTCGTGCCGGTCACGGAGGAACTGCTGTTTCGCGGGCTGCTGTTCGGCTCGCTGCACAGGAAAAAACCCATTGCGGCATATCTGATTTCCATTCTTGCCTTTGGGCTGATTCATATCTTGGGCTACCGCATGCGCATTGGAGCCGCATTGCTGAGCTTTGTGCAGTATCTGCCCGCCGGTTTGTGGCTTGCCTGGAGCTGCACAAAGTCCGGCAGCATCTTCTCCGCCATCACCATCCACGCCCTGATAAATGGGGCAGCACTCTACTTTACGAGGTAACACCATGGCCATCATCCAATTATCCCCCCATGTTGCCAACTTAATCGCCGCCGGTGAGGTGGTGGAGCGCCCCGCCAGCGCCGTCAAGGAGCTCCTTGAGAACGCCGTGGATGCCGGGGCAACCAAGGTCACTGTGGAAATTCAGGACGGCGGCATGACCTTTCTGCGCATCACGGACAACGGCTGCGGCATGGATGCTGCCGATGCCAAAATGGCATTCAAGCGCCACGCAACCTCCAAACTGCGTACAGCGGATGACCTGGCCGCCATCGGCACCATGGGCTTCCGCGGAGAAGCTCTGGCCGCCATTGCCTCCGTCAGCCGCATAGACCTGATGACCAAAACCCGTGGCGCACTGGCCGGAACCAGCCTGCATCTGGAAGCGGGTGAAATTCTGTCCGAGAGCGAAGCCGGATGCCCCGAGGGTACCACCATCATCATCCGCGACCTGTTCTACAACACCCCCGCCAGAATGAAATTTATGAAGGCCGACACCGTAGAAGGAAGCCGTGTAGCGGGAACCGTCCAGCTTCAGGCGCTTGCGCATCCCGAGGTTGCCATCACGCTGGTGCGCGACGGCAAAAATGTTCTGTCCACCCCGGGCACGGGAAAACTAAAGGATGCAGTCTACTGCGTCTACGGCAGAGACTTCGCCGCCATGGTGGAGGTGGACAGCCATTGGGAGAAATACAATCTGAGCGGCTTTGTCAGCAAGCCCACGGACGCCCGCCCCAGCCGCAATCTGCAAACCTTCTTCGTAAATGGCCGTCCCGTAAAATCGAAGCTCCTGCAGAGCGCACTGGAGGAAGCCTACCGCAATCAGATTATGGTGGGCAAGTTCCCCGCCTGTGTGCTCCATCTGGATATTCCCGCCGGCGCGGTGGATGTGAATGTCCACCCTGCCAAGACGGAAGTGAAATTCTTAAACGAAAAAGCCATCTTTGACTGCGTGCACTATGGGGTACTGTCCGCACTGAACCGCACCCCTGACCGCCCCGCAGTGCAGTTCAAGCAGGAAAAAAGCGTCTTTGCCCCGCCCGCCATGCCGGAGGTGCAAAAGAAGGAATCCCCAAAACCCGAAGCCAAAAAGGACTTCTTCCGCACCATGAGTACGGAGGAATACAAGGCCTTTGCAACTTCCTTCCAATCCGGCCCCAAGCCCTCTGCCGAGGCGGCAAAGGCAACCGTACAGAAGATGAACCCCATCCTGCATGAAACCGTAATGCGCCCGAAAATGGCGGAGCCTGCCATGCATCAGACGGTGATTACGCAGGTTGTCACCCCGGAGTCCAAGCAGACTGCACCGGAAAAAGCCACTTCCCTGCCTCCCGGGCCAAAGCAAAGTGCACCTGCGCCCGCGCCGAAAGCCCCGGATATTGCCGAAATTATCGAGGTTTCCGACATTCCGAAAGAAATTCCCTGGCGCATTGTGGGCGAGCTCTACCGCAGTTATATCGTGGTGGAGCAGGGAGACGATGCATTCTTAATTGACAAGCACGCTGCCCACGAACGAATTCTCTTTGACAAACTGAAAGCCAATCAGGAGGCCATCAGCGCTCAGAGTCTGCTGACTCCCCTGACCGTGCGCTTAGCCCCCGCCGCTGTGGGCGCAATTCTCGATAACACCGCCCTGCTTTCAGAGCTGGGCTTTGAGGCCGAGGAATTCGGAGACAACACGATACTCCTGCGCCAAATCCCCATGGATTTATCCCCCGACGATGCCGCCGAGGCAGTGGAGGCCATGGCCGAGGATTTACTCGGCGGCAAGTCCGCAAGCCCCTCTACCGTTCGGGATGAAATCCTGCACACCGTGGCCTGCAAGGCCGCCATCAAGGCCGGATGGGTTACGGATGAGAAGGAATTGCAGGCTCTTGTCCGGCAGGTCATGGAGCGTGAAGACCTTAAATACTGCCCCCACGGCAGACCCATCTGCATATCCCTGAGCAAGAAAAACTTAGAAAAACAGTTCAAGCGCAGTTGATTTTATATTGGAGGTACGGACATGGCAAAGTTAATATGCGTTGCCGGACCAACCGCCTCCGGGAAAACCGCACTGGCGGTGGAGCTTGCCAAAGCGCTGGACGCCGAAGTGGTGAGCTGTGACTCCATGCAGGTATATCGGGGTATGGACATCGGCACCGCAAAGCCCACGGCAGAAGAAATGCAGGGCATTCCCCATCACATGCTCGATGTGGTCAGCCCCCGAGAGGACTACTCCGTCAGCCGCTACTGCGCGGAAGCATCCCAAATCATCGACAGGCTTTTGTCCCGAGGAAAAAATGTCATCGTTGCCGGTGGCACGGGATTGTATATGGACAGTCTCATCCGCGGCAACGCTTTCGCTCCCTGCCCCGCCACCGGGCGGCGGGAGGAGCTGGAAGCCGAAGCAGAGAAGCTCGGCATGGAAGCCATGCTTAAAAAGCTTCACGCCATCGACCCCGAAACCGCCGGGCGGATCCATCTTGCCGACCGCAAGCGGATTTTGCGGGCGTTGGAGGTTTACTTAGAAACGGGCATCACCATGACGGAGCACAACGCCCGAACCCAAGCTGTTCCCGACCGCTACAGCCCGATTTTCTTAGGATTGGATTTTGAAAACCGCCGGGATTTATACGACCGCATTGACCTGCGGGTGGGGATGATGCTGGAGAATGGTTTGATTGGAGAAATTCAGTCCCTGCTGCAAGCCGGGATTCCCGCCGGGTGCACCGCCATGCAGGCCATCGGGTACAAGGAATTCTTAGATGCGCTGGATGGAAAAATCTCCATTGCAGAAGCTGCCGACTCTGTGCGGCAGTCCAGCCGCCGCTATGCCAAACGCCAGCTTACATGGTTCCGGCGGAACGAAAAAATGCACTGGCTCATCCGTAAACCCGATACCGCCGCCGAAGAAATAACAAAATCCGCTCTACAGATTATTCAGGATTTCGACAAATGAATTATGCTACCATATGCATACCAAAACGAAAGCAGAAAGCAGGTATACATATGACGGAAGCAACGAATTTGCAGGATGCCATTTTGAAGGAAGTGAAACGGGACAAAGTACCCGTGACACTATTTCTGATGAATGGTTTTCAGCTCAGGGGCATCATCACGGGCTTCGACAGCTTTGTGGTTGTGCTGGTCTCCGATGGCAAGCAGCAGATGATTTACAAGCATGCCATCTCCACACTGGCGCCCATCCACTCGCTACAGGCTGCCACCCCTGTCTGATATCGGAACGCATATTCGGGACGACGGTTATTCCGCCGTCCCTTTCCCATTTTTTATACAAAGGAGACTCCCCATGTCCATTGCCGAAAATGTCGCCGCCATCCGCAAGCGAATGGATGATGCCGCCCGCAAAGCAGGCCGTGACCCCAAAGAGGTAAAGCTGCTGGCCGCAACCAAGATGAATGATGCCGAGGCCGTTCGGGCGGCAATCGCCGCAGGCGTAGACTGTTGCGGCGAAAACCGGGTGCAGGAGCTGACGAAGAAACTTGCCGAGCATGCTTATGACGGCGCTCCCGTCCATTTCATCGGGCATCTGCAAACCAACAAGGTCAAACAGGTGGTCGGAAAAGTTGACCTGATTCAGAGCGTGGACAGTATGCATCTTTTGCACGCAATCAACGATGAAGCCGCCCGGCAGGGTATCATTCAGGACATTCTGCTGGAAATTAACATTGCAGATGAGGCCAGCAAGACAGGCTTTTCCATGGCGGAGATTCCCTCTGTTCTGGAAGAATTGGGCAATTTTACCAATATTTCCGGAAAAGGGTTTTTAATTATCCCGCCTATTTGTTCAAAATCTGGAGAGAATACAAAATATTTTCAAAAAATAATGGAATTATGTGTTGACATACGCTCCAAAAAATACGATAATGTAGCAGTAGATTGTATATCTATGGGTATGTCCGAAGATTTTGAGGATGCCATCGCCTGCGGCTCAACCATGGTGCGCGTGGGCACCGCAATCTTCGGTGCCAGAAATTATGCTTGATACCATCTTACTTTGATGGATACATACAGGAGGAAAGAGATAAATGAGCATTTGGGATAATGTCAAAAAGTTTGCCCAGCCCTACTCCGACGACGAGTACGATGATTACGACGAGGACGAGGAATTCGAGGAAGAATACGAAGAAGAACCTCGCCGTCCCGCACGCAGCACCCGCCGCTCCCGTCCCGCTCCCGTTCAGGAGGAAGAGGACGAGGATGATGAGGACTACGGTTATCGTGCCCCTGCCGCAGGTAATCTGACCACCTCCTTCTCCGGCATTTCCACCGGCTTCACCGGCTCCGTGCTGAACTCCTCTGCGCCCAGCGCCGTCTCCATGGCAAACAAGCAGGAAGTGGTTCTGTTCCGTCCCGTGAACTTCAACGACACCTCCAAGGCCGCTGACGACCTGCGCAACCACAAGGCCGTTGTGTGCAACATGGAGAATGTGGACAAGGCTATGGCTCGCCGTGTGGTGGACTTCCTGTCGGGCTGTGTCTACGCTCTGGACGGCGATGTGAAGAAGATTGCCCAGTCCGCATACCTTTTCTGCCCCCACAACATGGGCATCGTGGGCGATTTGGACGCCCTGCAGAGCGAGGTTGAAAACTACATCTAAGGGTTCATCCCCTATATAGACCGAAAGGAGAACTGTCATGTTCACTCCCCAGCAGATTGATCAGATTTCCTTCAGCAAGGCTAAATTCGGCGGCTACAATATGGAGCAGGTCGACCAGATTCTGGAGCCTCTGACGGAGGACTATGTTACCCTGTACAAGGAAAATGCTCTGCTCAAGAGCAAGATGCGTGTGCTTGTGAGCAAGCTCGAAGAGTACCGCAAGAATGAGGCCACCATGAAGGAGGCCACCGCAGAGGCTCAGCGCACTGCCGACAAGATGGTCATGGAGGCTCAGGCAAAGTGCGAGGCCATGCTGGCCAAGGCAACCGCCGCTTCCGCTTCCGCCGCTCCCGTGGACACCGTCGCTGTGGTCGCATCCGCCGAGGCCGATGCCCTGATTGCCGCAGAGAATGCCCGCGTGGAAGAGGCTCGCAAGGTTGCTTCCGCAAAAATCGCCGAGATTCAGGAGCAGATGCGTTCCTGCATTCAGGCTCTGGATCGCATCAAGGCTGCCGCAGGCGAGAGCACCAAGGCTCCCGAAGCCCCCAAGGCTCCCAAGACCTCCAAGGCTACCGATTTAGAGTACGATTCCTCCGCCGTTGTGGATGAAATCGCCCAGAATCTGGAAGCTCTGGTGGGCAGTGCCGAGAACACCGCACCCACTGCCGCTCCCAAGCATCCCGTCAGCGCCACCACCAGCCGGTTTGCCAACATGAACCTGCAGTTCGGCGCAAACTACGACCCCTCCCACAAGTAATTCCTGCGCATATGCAAAGCTGTGACGAGGACACGCACAATGCAAATCCCCCTCCAGAGAGCTGTCGGTCGGTGCAAGACAGCAGGGACGGATGCAGTGTGTATCACCTCCGAGCCGTGCACCGAACGAAAGTAGGCTGCACCGATTGGCATCCGTTACCATGCCCATGAGTGCTGTGATTTCACAGAACGAGAGTGGTACCGCAGAGGTAATTCGCCTTTGTCTCTTATTTAAGAGACAAAGGCTTTTTTTATTGCACACAAAGTCCAATACAAAGGAAGGAATATTCCCAATGGATTACAAAAATACCATCATTACGCCCCAGACCGACTTCCCCATGAAGGCCGGTCTTCCCAACCGTGAGCCGGGCATGCTGAGCCGCTGGTATGAAATGGATTTGTACCACGCCATGCTGGAAAAAAATAAGGCTTTGCCCCGCTTCGTCCTGCACGACGGCCCTCCCTTCTCCAATGGCTACATCCACATGGGTCATGCTCTGAACAAGACCCTGAAGGATTTCATCGTCCGCAGCCACGCCATGATGGGCTACTACACCCCCTATGTGCCCGGCTGGGATAACCACGGCCTGCCCATTGAACGCGCCATCGAGACCTCCAAGAAGAAGCTGAACAAGGACATGACCGTGCCCGAGTTCCGCAAGGCCTGTGAGGATTTCGCTCAGGATTTCATCAATAAGCAGCGCGAGGGCTTCAAGCGTCTGGGCGTTGTGGGCGACTGGGACAAACCCTACCGCACCATGGACAAGCACTTTGAAGCACAGGAGGTCAAGGTCTTCGGCCGCATGTTCGACAAGGGCTATATCTACAAGGGCTTAAAGCCTGTGTCCTGGTGTCCCTACTGCGTCACCGCCGTGGCAGAAGCCGATATCGAATACAAAGACGACCCCTGCACCACCGTGTATGTCAAGTTCCCTGTGCTGGATGACTGCGGCAAGCTGGGCGATTACGACCTGAGCAAGGCCTACTTCGTGATTTGGACCACCACCATCTGGACTCTGCCCGGCAATATGGCTATCTGCCTGCATCCGCGCGAGAGCTACGCTCTGATTAAGACCTCCAACGGCGAGACCTATATCATGGCTGAGGCACTGATGGACAAGGTTATGAAAATCGGCGGCATTGAATCCTATGAGGTTCTCGCCACCTTCCCCGGTGCATTCTTTGAGCACATGACGGCAAAGCATCCTTTCCTGGAAGGTCACACCAGTAAGCTTGTCAACGCTGAGTATGTCACCATGGATTCCGGCACAGGCTGTGTCCACACCGCTCCCGGCTTCGGTGCAGATGACTATGTGACCTGCATGCGCTACGGTATGGATTTGATTGTCCCTGTGGATGACTATGGCCGCCACACCGACTACGCCGGCAAATATGAGGGTATGAAGACCGATGAGTCCAACCCCGTCATTCTGAACGACCTGAAGGAAATCGGTATGCTCTTTGCATCCGAGGACATTGTCCACTCCTACCCCCACCACGACCGCTGCAAGAAGCCCATCATCTTCCGCGCCACTCCCCAGTGGTTCTGCTCCGTGGAGTCTTTCAAGGACAAGGCTATTGAGGCTATTGAAAATGTCAAGTGGTTCCCCGCATGGGGCGAGGATCGCATGGTCGGCATGATTCGTGAGCGCGCAGACTGGTGCATCTCCCGTCAGCGCCGCTGGGGTCTGCCCATCCCCGTGTTCTACTGCAAGGACTGCGGCAAGCCCGTGTCCACCCCCGAGTCCATCGAGAAGCTCTCCAAGCTGTTCGATGAATTCGGCTCCAATGTCTGGTTTGAGCGCGATGCCATGGAGCTGGCTCCCGACGGCTTCACCTGCCCCCACTGCGGCGGCAAAGCGTTCGACAAGGAGAAGGACACCTTAGACTGCTGGTTTGACTCCGGCTCCACCCACTTTGCATCCCTGATGCACGATACCCCCGAGCTGTGGCCCGCCGATGTGTATATTGAGGGTGCTGACCAGTACCGCGGCTGGTTCCAGTCCAGCCTACTGACCTCTGTGGGCGCACTGGATCAGGGCGCACCTTTCAAGCAGGTTCTGACCCACGGCTGGACTGTGGACGGTCAGGGTCGTGCCATGCACAAGAGCCTCGGAAACGGCGTTGACCCCGCTGACCTTATTAAGGACTACGGCGCTGATATTGTCCGTCTGTGGGCTGCTTCCTCCGACTATCACGCCGATGTGCGCTGCTCCAAGGAAATCTTCAAGCAGATTGCTCAGAACTATCTGAAGTTCCGCAATACCGCCCGCTACTGTCTGGGTAACCTCAACGGCTTCGACCCCAACAATCTGGTGGCTCCCATGGATATGGAAGAGCTAGACAAATGGGCACTGACCAAGCTGAACAAGCTCATTGCCGATTGCCGCAAGGCCTACGATGTGTACGAATACCATGTGGTCTCCCATATGATTAACGACTTCTGTGTCGTGGAGCTCTCCGCTTTCTATCTCGATATCATCAAGGACAGACTCTACTGCGAGGAAGCAAATGGCCTGCGCCGCCGCTCCGCTCAGAGCGCTCTGTTCCTGATTGTGGACAGCCTGGCTAAGCTCTTTGCCCCCATTCTGGCATTCACCTGTGACGAAATCTGGCAGTCCATGCCCCACCGCGAGGGTGACGACGGCAGAAACATCCTGCTCAACCAGATGCCCACCGACTGCGCCGCCTATGTGCTGGATGACGAGACCATGGCCAAGTGGGATACCCTCGGCAAGCTCCGTCAGGATGTGAACGGCGTTCTGGAGAAGGCAAGAGCCGACAAGCGTATCGGCAAGGCTCTGGAAGCCCATGTGGCTCTGGCAACCGAGGATGCTGCCCTGAAGGCAGCCTGCGAGGGCGTGAATCTTGCCGAGCTGTGCATCGTCTCCGCTTGTGACTGGACGGATGCCGAAGAGGGCGCCGAAGTCGGCACCGGCACCAATTTCCCCGGCCTGACCATCGCTGTCAGCGAGGCCAAGGGCACCAAGTGCCCCCGCTGCTGGATGCACTCCGAGAACGCAAACGCCGAGGGTCTGTGCCCCCGCTGCGCAAGCGTCATCGCAAAGCTGGAAGTTGAGATGTAATGGTTCTTCCCGCCCCGATATTTCGGGGCGGGATTTTAATCTTCCGGCACACAATCCCTCCAAATGTCAATTTTTTGAATCCGTTCTTAAAAATTGCTTGACATTTGGCAAAACCATGCTATAATACAAGAGTTCTGTGTGAGCCGCCGGTATAGCTCAGTCGGTAGAGCAGCTGATTTGTAATCAGCAGGTCGGGGGTTCGAGTCCGTCTACCGGCTCCATAAGGTCTCGCTCTCACAGCAAATTTCATATGGGGGAATTCCCGAGTGGCCAAAGGGGACAGACTGTAAATCTGCTGCTTATCGCTTCGGTGGTTCGAATCCACCTTCCCCCACCAGAAAAAGAGACATCCTTTCGGATGTCTCTTTTTCTGCTTGGAAGGTGGATTCGAACCCACTCAAATGCAAATGCCCAGTGGGCATTTGCTGCCACCAGTTCAAAAACTGGTGGCTACCATAATTACCTGCCATCGGCAGGCAATGCAAATCGAATCCACCTTTCCTGTCGGTAAAAGCCGAACTTATTTGGTATTATGCATAATTTAATCTGGAATAGTGAACAAAGCAAGCTAAAGCCAAATACTATGTTTTTCAGACACTATTCAGTGATATTACGCTTCCACTCTAAATATTCGGTAATGTCATTTTGGACAGCATTATAAACAAAAGCAAGCACAGATGCATCATCAAGATAACCAACAAAAGGGGCAAAATCTGGAATTACATCAATCGGAAGAATCAAATAGAGCAGGCTCGCTAAAACTGTAACGATTGTAGCTAAAGGTAAATTCGGATATGTACCATCAAGATAGTCAGATAATAAATCACAGAAGACGACAATATTATTTGATAGTTTTTCTAACCGCGGAAAATTTTTGAGCCTTTCAAAAATTTTCTTTGCCTGCTGGATTTTCTTGCTGACTACCTTTTTCTTAGATAGCATTTTTGCTGCGCTTGTATAACATTTTGAGTAAACATGCTTCCGATGGTACCCTAAATCTAATTCAGCCTTATCTTTTTTGAACATTTTTGTAACCCCTTTTACAACCGTAATAAACATGCAATATTGCTGTAAAATATGACTGAGCATACCGTCAAAAAGTGACACCATCTCTTCATATTATACATATTCAATTATTCTTTTCAATATGCTTTTCATCTATCATTTTTATTACAAAATGATAGATGAAATGATTTTATGATTCTTTTCCGAAACTACACAACGGTATTATTTCCGCATTTCCGGGGCATCCTTGTGATGTCCCGGAAATTTTTCATCTTTCCGAAAAATTGCTACTTGACTTTTTAATTTAATTGTGTACAATTAAATTAAGCTAAATCAAAGGAGATAACAAACATGAACATTTATGATTTTACCGTAAAAGCACAGGACGGCGCCGATGTGGAGCTGAGCCGGTTCAAGGGCAAGGTGCTCCTGGTTGTGAACACCGCCACCGGCTGCGGCTTCACTCCCCAGTACAGCGAACTGCAGGAAATGTACGAGGAGCTGAAGGACAAGGGCTTTGAAATTCTGGACTTCCCCTGCAACCAGTTTGGCGAGCAGACACCCGGCAGCGACGAGGAAGTCCACGACTTCTGCACCGGCCGCTTCGGCATCACCTTCCCCCAGTATTCCAAGGTGGATGTGAACGGCGAGAATGCCATTCCCCTCTACAAGTGGCTGACTGCCAACACCAAGTTTGAAGGTTTCAACGGCCCCATGGGTCTGATTCTCAAGCCCGTTGTCAAGAAGATGGACAAGGACTACAAGAATAACGGCAACATCAAGTGGAACTTCACCAAAATCCTGATTAACAAGAACGGCGAGATTGATTCCCGCTATGAGCCCACTGCCGATATCGGCAAGATTACTGCCAGAGCAAAGGAGCTTTTGTAATGTTTCACTTTGACTATCTGACCGAGGGCACCTGCTCCAAGGTCATCAGCTTGGATTTGGATGGAGACCGCATAAAAAATATCAAATTTTTAGGCGGATGCGATGGAAATTTGAAGACAATTCCTGTATTATTAGAGGGATGGAGCGTGGACGCTATTGCCGAGAAGCTCGCGGGCATTACCTGTGGGCGCAGAGGCACCAGCTGTGCAGACCAATTGGCCAAGGCCGTGCAGGCCGCCAAGGTCGCCGCCGAGGATCCAAATTATCGCTCCCCACTGGACGAAGATGACGATGACTGACCGCTATGAAGTTCTGAAACTCAAAAATCAACTGTGCTTTCCCCTCTACGCAGTCTCCAAGGAGATTGTGAAGCGATACACCCCGTTTTTAGACAAAATCGGACTGACATATACCCAGTATATTGCTATGATGGTACTGTGGGAAGAAAAGGAAATCACGGTAAAGGAGCTGGGCAATCGCCTGCTTCTGGACTCCGGCACCATCACCCCGGTGCTCAAAACACTGGAGAAGAAAGGCTATGTAACTCGCAGACGCTCGGAAACCGATGAGCGTGTCGTAATCGCTATGCTGACCGAGGAAGGACTTGCTCTGCGGGAAAAAGCCGCGGAAATCCCCGAGAAAATCGGTGCCTGCATCCCTCTGGAGCCGGAGGACGCCGCCAATCTCTACCGAATCCTGCACACCATCATGGACAGGCTTTGAAAGGAACAAACATGAAAACTGCCATTCGTTATTACACCCGCTCCGGCAACACCGAGAAGCTTGCCGCTGCCATCGGCGAGGCACTGAACCTCACCGCTGAAAAAATCGAAAAGCCTCTGGAAGAGAAGATTGACATTCTGTTTCTGGGCTGCTCTTACTATGCCTTTGACATGGACAGCGAGGTCAAGAAATTTCTGTCCGAGAACAAGGAGAAAATCGGAAAGGTCGTCTGCTTCGGCACCTCCGCTATGATGAAGTCCATGGCAAAGCCCATGAAAAAGGTCACGGATGCCCTGGGCATTGCCGTGTCCGATGACGAGTTCCACTGCCGCGGCGCATTCGGCCCCGCCAATAAAGGCCGCCCCAATGCAGATGACCTCAGCGCCGCCAAGGCATTTGCCTGCGAAGTTATGACCAAGGGGAATGCATGATGAACACTTTGGTTACATACTTCTCTGTGAGCGGTATCACCGCCAATGTCGCCAAAGAGCTTGCTGAGCAGGTCGGTGCAGACCTGTATGAAATCACCCCCGAGACTCCCTACACCGAGGCTGACCTCAACTGGCGCAATCCTCTGGCTCGCTGCAACAAGGAATTTTTAGGCAAACAGGATGTTCCTGTTGCCGGTAAGATTGAGAACTTTGACGGCTATGAGCGCGTGCTGGTGGGATTTCCCATCTGGTACGGTGCTGCGCCCAATGTGGTGAACACCTTCTGCGCCGGCTACGACTGGGCAGGCAAGGAAGTCCTCGCCTTTGCTACCTCCGGCGGCAGCCCCATCGGCAAGACCGCCGAGAAGCTCAGACCCTGTGTAAAGAATGCAAGTAAGTTCAGCGCTGTGCTCGTCAAGAATGCACAAGAGCTGAAAAACTGCCTGTAAGGGATTGGATAAAAACCGATGCAGCGTTTTGCATCGGTTTTTTGATATTGCCTTATATAATGTTTATGCTGTATAATCGTCTCACACCATTTTCCATCATAAAGGGGAAATAACCATGAGCAAACCGAAAGTTGCCTTCGTCTGCGTGCACAATTCCTGCCGCAGTCAGATTGCCGAAGCGCTGGGGCGGCATCTGGCCGCCGATGTATTTGAAAGCTTCTCTGCCGGAACCGAAACGAAACCGCAGATTAACCAAGATGCTGTTCGGATTCTGAAAATGACCCATGGGATTGATATGGAGGCCGAGGGGCAACATAGCAAGCTTCTGTCCGAGATTCCGCCTGTGGATGTGGTCATCACCATGGGCTGTAATGTGCAATGCCCCACCCTGCCCTGCAAAATGCGGGAAGACTGGGGACTGGATGACCCCACAGGAAAGCCCGAAGATGTATTTCGGGAAACCATCTCCCGCATTGAAGAAAAGATTATGCTTCTTGCCAAACGGCTGAAAAATGGCTTATCATAAAGCAGGGGACAGCAATGCTGTCCTCTTGCTTTTTATAAGGAAATCTTAAGAATTCTCCTCTTGACATTTTGGTCTATATTTTGTAGACTATTTTCAGTCTACAAAATATAGACCATTTCAAAAGGAGATTGTTCTATGGAAGAAACCAGACTGGGCGCTGTTGAAACCCGCTTTGCAGAGCTGATTTGGGAGAACGCCCCGCTGACCTCCCGGGAGCTTGTCGCCCTGTGTGAGAAAGAGCTGGAATGGAAAAAATCCACCACCTATACCGTGCTCAAGCGTCTGTGCGACAGAGGCCTATTCTGCAACGAGGGCGGCACCGTGAAGGTGCTCATAAGCCGCGAGGATTTCCGTTTTGCGCAGGGGCATCAGGTTGTGCAGGACAGCTTCGGCGGGTCACTTCCCGCATTCATTGCCGCATTCACCCAACGCAAAGCACTCTCGCAGAGCGAAATCTCCGAGATTCAGGCCATGATTGATGCCATGGGAGGAAAATGAGATGTATGCCTTTTTTGTAAAGCTCTTAAACATGAGCCTTGCCTCCTCGGTGCTGATTCTGGCGGTGCTGGCTGCGCGCTTCATCCTGCGTAAGGCGCCGAAAAAGCTGGTCTGCCTGCTGTGGGTCATCGTGGCAATTCGGTTAATCGTGCCCATGAGCATCCATTCCGCCGTATCGGCTTTCAATTACATTGGGCGCTATCATCTGAATAACGGAGAGCTGAGCTACATTGTGTATAACGGTCAAGCCGAGAATCCCGAGGCCGAAGTCCACCTGATGCAGTCCATCATCCGAAGTGACGACGGCCCCACCATGGTGATGAACAGCGCAACAGTGTACCTGCCCGTGCTTATGAACATCTGGGCTGCGGGTGTGGTGATTCTGGTGCTGTACGCCATGGTGAGCTATCTGCGCATTTATCAGCACACACGCCTCAGCATGAAGCTCCGCGGCAATATCTACCAGTGCGACAGCATCCCCTCCCCTTTCATTTTGGGGCTTATCCGCCCGCGAATCTATCTGCCCTCCGGGCTGAACCCGGAGGATATCAAAAGTGTGGTGTCCCACGAGCGGGCGCACATCGCGCGGGTCGACCATGTATGGAAGCCTCTGGGCTATGTACTTCTGTGCATTCACTGGTTTAACCCCCTTGTGTGGGTTTCCTATATTTTGCTGTGCCGGGATATTGAGCTTGCCTGTGATGAAAAGGTCATAGCCAATCTCACCCCGGAGCAGAAGCAGGCCTATTCCGGAGCGCTGCTGCGGTGCTCCGTGCCCCAGAAAATCATCACCGCCTGTCCGCTGGCCTTTGGCGAAATCGGCGTTAAGGAGCGGGTGAAAGGCATTCTGAACTACAAAAAGCCCGCATTCTGGGTTATCATTGTGACCATCCTCCTGTGCATCGTCCTGTCCGTCTGCTTCCTGACGAATCCCAAAAAGCAAGCGCCAATCATCGACCCTCTGATGGGATTTGCGCAGTACCTCCCCGAAGGCTACAGCATGGAGCACGGCGAGGACAGGTCATACACCATCTCTAAGGACGGGGAGATTTTCGGCAGATTGCAAAGCGTTTTGCTGGATATCCCGGAGGATGTGGAAGATTTCCGAGACTACGCGTGGGAGCATCAGCAGGAAATCTGGACGAAGTTCGGGATTGATTTTGACAATGAATATTTGGAATACATGACGGGCAGCTCCCCGAATGCCGACTGTGAGGGATGGTTCGGTATCTACGACCCGGTCACACAGGAAAGCAAGGGAGAATTTCGCTACCTGTACCTCGTCAGCGGCGGTGGGTATGATTTGGCAATCGTGGATGAAAGTGTCGATTGGCTTTCCGTGCTGTTTGCCCGGTATCTCGGCAGGAGCACGGAAAGCTCCGAACCGGAGGACATCGGTGCCAATCCCCCCGGTAATCCGTCGACGGATATCACAATAGATTTGACCATGTTCCCCGGAAGCGATCCCCAAATCGGCGTGTCCGGTGTGGTCAATTTCTCCACCGGGATGGTTACAGGCTCCAATGGGGCAGACAATGTGCTGCTCGAGCGCTGTATCTTCACCGTGGATGAAAACGCCATGATTTTCGTCATGGGCGGCAGCACCGTGGACGGCGGGAAACCTGCGTGGATTCTGCATCCACTGGACAACTATCATCCCAATATTGAAGTTCGGGAGGGTTTACCACCCATCCCGGTGGATTGCGACTATGAGCTTATAAACACCATGACCGGGGAAATCCCGCTCTCCATACAGATTGACACCACACCCATGGCAGATTTCAAGCTGCCGAATGGGTACTCCTTCCAGCCTCTCAGCCGAAACAATGAACTCATTATCCGGGGAAACGCCGTTGTCGGCGAAATCCGTCGGGATTCTCAGATTCGGAAATTTCTGACCGACCGCAATTCGGAGGAGATTTCGCGCTACCTCACCCGCTCCCTTCAGGAGGGGTGGATGGATGAGTACATGATTCAGTTTTGGGAAAACACCATCAGCGTAAATTACCAAATCACCGAGGAGGAAACCCGTGAACAGGTGCACACCACCCATTGGTTCTTTGGACGCGACAAGGATGCCTATGAAATGGTTTTCTACAAGGATATGATTACGGACGAAGAAAGCCGGGATGTGCTGAACGCCATGGGGATTGTCAGATAAACGGTGATAGAAAGGACTGCTCCACGGGAGCAGTCCTCAGTTTGTCGATAAACCTAAAATAGAGGAGTCATTGCCCTAAAGGATTTCCTTCGGTCACGAACCAGTGCGCACACTGGTGTGGCAATCCGTCCCGCTAAATATACGGATTTCTACTGAAAAAAGATTAAATTCATAACATTTAAGAGAACGGATTCCCACGGTCGCTGACGCTCCCTCGGAATGACCGACTTTTTCGACAGTCTGTCTTTAACGGCTACGCCGTTAAAGATTCCTTTTACACAGAAACTTTCCCGACTTTGCAATTTCATATTTACAGAATCCCCATACATGTGATACTATATACAATAGTTTGTAATAAAAACGAGGTTTGCCCATGAGTTACATTGTCATGGATATGGAGTGGAATCAGCCCTGGCCCGGTTCTCCCTCCGCACAGAAAAAGCTCCCGGTTGCCATCCGCGGTGAGATTATCCAGATTGGCGCAGTCCGGCTGGACGAGAACGGTCAGCCTGCCGATGAATATCAGGTGCTGATTAAGCCCAAGGTATATCGTCACCTGAAC
>JAZRVX010000041.1:0-1013 GCA_045599455.1 Faecousia sp.
AATGGGGTTCTGCCTGCCGAACTTCGTGCTTTTCGGATGCTTGTCCACTCGTTCAAGTCCTCTTGCCTCAGCCTCAGAGGGCGGCAGGTATTCCTTTTTCTTTTTATCTACATAGTAGGGATACTGCTTTTCCCAGCCGTCCGCCTGTGCCGCTTTGAACTCGGAAGCGGTAAAGCCCCGTTCTTCGCCGTCTCGGACGCAGAGATATTCTTTTTCGGTCTTGTACTGCCATTTGCCGTGTTCATCCAGCGGGCGCACCGTCAGCAGGATATGGGCGTGGGGATTATGCCCGTCCGTATCGTGAATCGCGCAGTCGGCGCACATTCCGTCTGCTACAAACTGCTCCCGGATAAACTCAGATATAAGGGACTGCCATTCGTCTTTCACAAGCTCTATGGGCAGGACAACGACAAACTCACGGGCAAGGCGGCTGTCTTTCGTCTTTTCGGTTTCCTCCACAGCATTCCATAAAACGGCACGATCTTGCCATTCCTTTGGAGCATACTCCGGCAAAAATATCTGCTGCCAAACGAGCCCCTGCTTTCGGGTATAGTCATGCTGTATGCCGTCATAGTCATTATAGATGGCAGAACAGCTCATATATGCCGCCGCAGCGCAGGCGCTTCGCCCTACGCCACGGCTTACGACCTTTGCTTCCAGATGATAAATCGCCATAGAAAATCACGTCCTTTCTGCTCCCCGCAGGGAGGCGTTTTTGTTTCTTTTCCAAAAAAGAAAATGGACGGGCAATAAGTGCCGTCCATAACTGCGAGAAAGCTGCCGGTAGCAGGTTTGCGCAGGGTGCCGAAGTGGTCTGGTTCATTTTGAACCACCCCACTTTGAGCACCGCAGGCAATGACAGCAGCACCCTCAGGTGATGTGGCATTGTCTGGAGGCTCCCGCAGGAGCCGCATCCGCCTCGCAGAGCGCACGAGCCTGGCCGGAGGGAGGGATACCACCGCCTGCTTCGCAGGTGGTGAGTAAGTGCGCTCTTCACAGAGAAAAAAGAAAGG
>JAZRVX010000042.1:0-70363 GCA_045599455.1 Faecousia sp.
GGCTTCAATCATGCCCCGCAGCTCCTTGGCATCGTGGCGCTCGGTGATGGGGGTCATATTGACCATCTGCTTGTTGAGCCGCAGATACAGGTCGTGCTCTTCGTCCAGTACATAGGCAATACCGCCCGACATACCGGCAGCGAAATTCTTGCCGGTTTTGCCGAGAACGGCCACCCGACCGCCGGTCATGTATTCACAGCCGTGGTCACCGCAGCCCTCCACAACGGCGATGGCGCCGGAGTTACGGACACAGAAGCGTTCACCGGCCACACCGCTCACAAAAGCTTCGCCGGAGGTGGCACCGTAGAGTGCCACATTGCCGATGATAATATTGTCACGGGCATCGAAGATGCTGCCCTCGGAGGGCTTCACAATCAGTTTGCCGCCGGAAAGTCCCTTGCCGAAGTAGTCGTTGGCATCGCCCTGCAGCTTCAGGGTCAGACCCTTGGGAATGAATGCGCCGAAGCTCTGTCCGCCGCCGCCCGTGCACTCCACACGGTAGGTGTCATCGGCTAAGGTGTCGCCAAAACGGCGGGTGATTTCACTGCCCAGAATGGTGCCGAGGGTACGGTTCACGCTGGAGACCGTAATGCGCTCGGTGTGGGGCTTGCGCTTGGAGAAGGATTTCTCAAATGCGGGCAGCAGGACGGCTTCATCCACGGTCTTTTCCAGCTCAAAGTCGAAGCAGTCTTTGGGGTCATAGTGCACGGGAGCCAGCCCACCCAAGACGGCAGACAGGTCGATGGTGTCCGCCCGGTGGGTGATGCGGTTCGCCCTGGGCAGGATGAGGTCGGTGCGGCCAACCAAGTCGTCTACGGTGCGCACACCCAGCTTTGCCATGATTTCACGCAGCTCCATGGCAATAAAGGTCATAAAGTTCATCACATACTCGGGCTTACCGCTGAAGCGGCAGCGAAGCTCCGGGTTCTGGGTGGCGATGCCCACAGGACAGGTGTCCAGATTGCACACGCGCATCATCACACAGCCCATGGTGACGAGAGGCGCAGTGGCAAAGCCGAATTCCTCTGCACCCAGTGCGCAGGCAATGGCCACATCTCGGCCGCTCATCAGCTTGCCGTCGGTTTCCAGTCGAACCCGGGAACGCAGGCCGTTGCGGATTAAGGTCTGGTGGGCTTCACTCAGACCCAGCTCCCAGGGAAGACCGGCATTGTGGATGGAACTCTTGGGGGCGGCGCCGGAGCCGCCGTCGTAGCCGGAAATCAGAATGCACCCGGCACCGGCCTTGGCAACGCCAGCGGCAACGGTGCCGACACCGGCTTCGCTCACCAGCTTTACGGAGATTCTGGCATCCCGGTTGGCGTTCTTCAGGTCGTAGATGAGCTGTGCCAAGTCCTCGATGGAGTAGATATCGTGGTGGGGCGGAGGAGAGATGAGGCTCACGCCGGGGGTGGAGCAGCGGGTCTTGGCAATCCAAGGGTAAACCTTTTTGCCGGGCAGATGGCCGCCCTCACCGGGCTTTGCGCCCTGTGCCATTTTAATCTGGATTTCCTTGGCGCTGTTTAAGTAAGCGGAGGTCACACCAAAGCGGGCGGATGCCACCTGCTTGATGGCACTGCACTTGTCCGTGCCGAAGCGGGCGGGATCCTCACCGCCCTCACCGGAGTTGGACTTGCCGCCCAGACGGTTCATGGCAATGGCCATGCACTCATGTGCCTCCTGAGAGATGGAGCCATAGCTCATGGCACCGGTCTTGAAACGCTTGACGATTTCGGAGGCGGGCTCCACCTCGCTCAGGTCAATGCCGCCGTCTGCGGGGAAATTGAAGTCCATGAGACCGCGCAGGGTGTGGGGCTTGCGCTCATCGTCAACCATGTGAGTGAATTCCTTGAAGCGCTCATAGCTTCCGCTGCGCACAGCCTCCCGCAGAGCCACGATGGTCTTGGGGTTGTACATGTGATCCTCGGCGGCTTCTCCGGAGCGGAGCTTGTGGGCGCCGGTGGAGTCCAGTGTGGTGTCCACGCCCAGGTCGAGAAGGTCAAAGGCGTGGTTGTGGCGCCACTGGACACCCTCGCCGATTTCAGCCAGACCGATGCCCTCCACGGGGCTGACGGTGTTGGTAAAGTAGCGGTCAATGACCTCCTTGCAGATGCCCACCGCCTCAAAAATCTGGGCGGACTGGTAGGACTGTAGTGTGGAAATGCCCATTTTGGAGGCAATCTTCACAATGCCGTGGAGCACGGCGCTGTTGTAGTCGGCAATGGCCTGATGGGTGTCCTTGTCCAGACGGCCGCTGTGCACCAGCTCGGCGACACACTCATGGGCAAGGTAGGGGTTGATGGCTCGGGCACCGTAGCCGAGTAGCGTGGCGAAGTGGTGCACATCTCTGGGCTCGGCGCTTTCCAGAATGATGGAAACCGCGGTGCGCTTCTTGGTGCGGATTAAGTACTGCTCCATGGCGGACACGGCAAGCAAGCTGGGAATTGCCACATGGTTTTCATCCACGCCACGGTCGGACAGAATGATGATATTCACACCCTCCCGGTAGGCCTTGTCGCACTCAATGCAGAGCTTATCCAGCGCTTTTTGGAGGGAGGAGTTTTTGTAGTAGAGCAGACTTACGGTCTCCACCTTGAAGCCCGGACGGTTCATGGCTCGAATCTGCATCAGCTCCACGGAGGTCAGGATGGGGTTCTCCACCTCCAAAACGCGGCAGTTTTCTCCCTTGGCTTCCAGCAGATTTCCGTCGGAGCCGATGTAGACGGTGGTGTCGGTGACAATCTCCTCGCGCATGGCATCAATGGGCGGATTGGTGACCTGGGCAAAGAGCTGCTTGAAGTAGTTGAAAAGGGGCTGATGCTTCTCCGACAGCACGGCCAGCGGAATGTCCGTGCCCATGGAGGTGATTTTCTCGCTGCCGGTTTTGGCCATGGTCAGGCAGGCATCGTTGATATCCTCGTAGGTATAGCCGAATGCTTTGTAGAGGCGTGCACGATCCTCACGGGAATAAGTGGGCACCTTCTTGTTGGGAACCGGCAAACTCTTGAGACTGACCAAGTGCTCATCCAGCCACTCGCCGTAGGGCTTCCGGGCGGCAAAGCCGGACTTGCAGTCTTCATCGGAGATAACCTCATGCTTTACCGTGTCCACCAGCAGCATCTTGCCGGGCTGCAGGCGGGATTTGCACAGGATATCCTCAGCGGGAATATCCAGCACGCCTACCTCGGAGGACAGCACCAGACGGCGGTTTTTGGTGATGTAGTAGCGGGCAGGGCGCAGACCGTTGCGGTCAAGGACAGCGCCCATCACATCGCCATCGGAGAAGAAAATGGCGGCAGGACCGTCCCAAGGCTCCATCATGGTGGAGTAATAGTGGTAGAAGTCTCGCTTGCTGCGCGCCATGCCGGCATCATTTCGCCAAGGCTCGGGAATGGCAATCATCACGGCCAGGGGCAGGGGAATGCCGTTCATCATAAGAAATTCCAAGGTGTTATCCAGCATGGCGGAGTCGGAGCCGGTCTTGGAGATGACGGGCAGAACCTTATCCTGATTGGCTTTCAGGAAGGGGGAGTCCATGGTCTCCTCCCGGGCGAGCATACGGTCGAAATTGCCCCGGATGGTGTTGATTTCACCATTGTGGAGGATGAGCCGGTTGGGGTGGGCACGCTCCCAGCTGGGGGTGGTGTTGGTGGAGAAGCGGGAGTGCACCATGGCGATGGCACTCTCAAAATGTTCGTCCTGCAAATCAAGATAGAATTTGCGAAGCTGACCCACAAGGAACATGCCCTTGTAGACGATGGTGCGGGAGGAGAAGGAGCAGATGTAGGTCTCGTCATTACTCTGCTCAAACACGCGGCGGATGACATAGAGCTTGCGGTCAAAGTCCAGTCCCTTGGCAGTGTCTTCCGGGCGGGCAACAAAGCACTGATAGATTTTCGGCATGGAGTCGAAGGCCGGCTTGCCCAGGATTTCGGGGCACACGGGCACCTCACGCCAGCTGATGAAGCGAACCCCCTCCTTGGCGCAGATGACCTCGAAGAGCTTTTGCGCCTGACGGCATTTAAGAGAGTCTGTCGGCAGGAAGAACATGCCCACGCCGTAGTCCCCGGCCTCCCCAAGGGGCAGACCCAGACGGGAGAAAAAGCCGTGGCAGACCTGAAGCATGACACCGACACCGTCACCGACTTTGCCGGTGGCATCCTTGCCGGCGCGGTGCTCCAGCCGCTCTACGATGGTCAGCGCATCGGAGACAATGTCGTGACCGGGAATGCCGTCGATGCTGACGACAGCGCCGATGCCGCAGGCATCATGCTCAAACTGGGGACGGTACAGAGTCTTTTGCATATCCATAAGTAACCTCCGAAAAAACAAAAAAGCGACAAGGTATGCTTGCAGCGTGGCTGCAAACGACGTCCTTGTCGCTTTTTAATCCAATATATAGGCGAAGCCTGTTTAGAAATTTTACCGCAGACGGTGGCGGATGTCAAGGGAAGTGAAAAACTTTGTGGTTCTGCACCAAAAACATATGTCTGCGGCTCAAAGATTTATACATTGCGAGGGGTTGCATTTGACGCTCCGGAGTGGTAAAATGCCGATTGTACAGAACAAGGGCGTTTTTGTGTCAGCAAAAACGCCCTTGTTTTTATGTATCCGCCCGCAGAAACCTGAAGTACTTACATTTCTCTTCTTTTTCTCATTTTCTGCGCACGGCAGGCAGGAGATTTATCTCCTGCCTTTTTTGTTTGGTTGGCAGTTGTCAGTGGGTGTAACGCGGTAATCGGAATGTATTACTGCCGATATTTTGTGTAGGAGCGACTATCAGTCGCCCGCACAGTATGCACCCGGAATAAATTGATTTCCCAATGTGAATTCGATAAATGCAGCGAATTCGCATTGGATTTGTCCGAAATTTCAAGAAGTGCCGCCGGGCGGCTGATAGCCGCCCCTACTAAAACTGATAACTGACTACTACGAGCAAAGCGAGTTATCGTCCTTTTATTCTGCACTTCCGGGGGTTAATATCCCACTTCTTCGCCCACGAAAATCACATGGATTCTGTCCTTATGACGGCTGTAGCGGGTCAGCAGAAACTGGCAGCAGATGGTGTCCGGAGTCAGGCAGTCGGCGCAAGAGCCTGTTTTCACGCAGGGGGTGGCGCAGTGCAGACGGGTAGCGTTCAGGGGTGCGGCGGTATTGCGGGCACGCTTGATGGCGCTGTCCACATCCGGGGCTATTTTCTGCATACCCACCACGAAAATGACCTTCTTGGGGCCGTATGCGATGGCGGACACCCGGTTGGAGTTGCCGTCGATATTCACAAGCACACCATCCCGGGATACGGCGTTGCAGCTTGCCAAGTACACATCGGCATCGTAGGCATCCAGCATGGCTGCGCGCTTGTCGGCGGCGGTATCCCGGTTAATATAGCGGTAATTGCCGCCCTTCACGGCATCCAGCAGCCCGATTTCTTCGGCGCTCATGCAGCCGCCGTTGGTGACGGAGCTTCCTTCGGGAATCAGTGTTAGTGCCATGCACAGGGCATCGGCCTTGGTGGGGGCATAGTAGCCGGTCATGTTGCGAAGTGCGAGCTTTTGGATGACGCTCTGTGCCAGCGCTTCGTTATGCATTTGCCGTGCACTCATTTCTTCTTGCCTCCCAGCAGAACCTTTCGCCCGATATTGATGGCCACATTATAGGGGAAGGGTCGCAGAGCCTTGTCGGCTTCCTTGAGCTTCTGCCGGATGGGCAGATGCTGGGGGCAGTGGCTCTCGCACTTGCCGCAGCCGACGCAGGCGGTGGCAAAGCCCGGCTCCTGCCGCAGACCCATGGCCTGCATGAAGCTGCTGCGGGCGGCGCGGGGGGACTCCATGCCCATGAGGTTATAGTAGTAGAAGTTGCTGGGAATATCCACACCCTTGGGGCAGGGCATGCAGTAGCGGCAGGCGGTACAGCCGACCTTCTCTTTTGCCTTGAAGATGGCTTTTACATCGGCCACCAGTTTTTCGTCCTCGGCATCAAAATGGTTGGCTGTTGCGGAAGCGGCAATGCGGCAGTTTTCCTCCACCATGGCCTCCGAGTTCATGCCGGACAGCACGCAGGTTACACCCTCCTGATTCCACAGCCAGCGAAGTCCCAGCTCTGCAGGGGTGTAGCCTTTGGAGGACTCTTTCAGCAGCTTCTTGGCATCGGTAGGCAGATTCACCAGCTTGCCGCCTCGCAGAGGCTCCATGATGATGACGGGGATGCCCTTGGCTTGGGCGGCTTCCAGTCCCCGGCGGCCTGCCTGAGAGTGCTCATCCAGATAGTTATACTGAATCTGGCAGAAATCCCAGTCGTAGGCGTTCAGAATTTTCAGGAACATATCCGTGTCGCCGTGGTAGGAAAAACCGATGTTGCGCACACTTCCGTCAGCTTTATGCTTTGCAATCCATTCGGTGATGCCTAAGTTAAGCAGATTTTCCCATTCGGAGTAGTCTGTGAACATATGCATCAGATAGTAGTCGATATAGTCCGTGCGTAGGCGGGAAAGCTCCTCCTGAAAGGTCTTCTCAATCTGCGCCGGGGATTTCATCATGTACTGAGGGAGCTTGGTGGCGATATTGACTTTGGCGCGCAGATTGTTCTTCTCCACGATTTTGCCTACGCAGTCCTCGCTGCCGGGGTAGATGTAGGCGGTGTCCAAATAGTTGACGCCCAGCTCCACGGCACGCAGGACTTCCTTTTCGGCTTTCTCGAAATCAATGCCTGCGCCCTTGCGGCTAAAGCGCATACAGCCGTAGCCCAGAATGGAAATCGGTTCGCCCTTGCGGTTATTGCGGTAGTTCATAGTGTTCCTCCTTGTCAGTACAGGTTCAGTTCTTCAAATGCGGCGGCAACGCCGTCCTCACTTACGGATGGGCAGATGCGGTCTGCGGCGGCTTTGGCTTCCTCCATGCCGTTTGCCATGCAGTAGCCGATACCGGCGGCTTCCAGCATCTCAGTGTCGTTGGCGCTGTCGCCGAAGGCGATGGTGTCGGTAAGGTCAGCACCGTAATACTCGCAGACCTGCTTGATGGCGCGGCCTTTGTCAAAGGCCTTATAGATAATCTCGCCGTTTACAATCTGGGGGCGGAAGTCAAAAAGGCAAATCTTGAAGTTTTCTTCCAGCTGTGGGCGGATGGAATCCAAAGCAGTGCCTTTCTCGGCGGCAAAGCACATCTTGTATACCGGGTCGCCCCTGTAATCGGAGGATTTGTGCACCGCCCAGTTTGACTCCATCATGCGCTTCCAGCGTTCCAGCTCGCTGCTGCCGTTCTCGGCGGAGGCAATCACGGCACCGAAGGAGTCGGCACCGAAGGTGCCCTGCTCGCACTCCAGGATGAGTCCCATGCCCGCATCCAGAAAGAGCTTGCGGGTCTGCTCCACCAGCAGCGGCGGAATGGGGCAGTCGTAAATTTTTTGGTCGCCGACATAGATATAGCCGCCTGCGGAGCACACCGCGCCGTCAAAGCCCAGCTCCAGAAGCTTCGTAAGCAGTCCTCCGCTTCGGCCCGTGGCGAGGAATACCTTGTGCCCTGCAGCTTGTGCCTTGCGGATGGCGGTCATCACACGCTCGCTTGGCACCATGGAGCCGGGGGAAACCAGTGTGCCGTCAATATCGAGAAAAATCAGTTTCATTTGCTTGCCTTCTTTTATATGGTTGTGTAGGTTTTTTGGTCTGCGCTTATGAGGTAACCGTGTCCGGGCTTCGGCTGCCAGTCATAGCGGCTTTTTTGTTCGTCCGGGAAGAAAGCTCCCATAATGACGGCAATCACGCCGCCGTGGGTTACGAGGACACAGTCACCCGGTACGCTGTTAAGCCGTGGCAGCGCCGCAAGAATGCGCTCAGTGAAGTCCTCGCCGCTTTCGCCGCCGGGCGGGGTGTTCTTCATATTGTCACCGGAAATCCAAGCCTGATAGGCGGGGTCTTCCTTCAGCTCCTCGTAGCTGTGCATTTCAAATATGCCAAAGTCCACCTCCCGAAACTCGGGCAGGGGAGCCAGCGGTACATTGCCGAAGAGAATCCGGGCAGTCTGCTCCGTGCGAAGCATTCCGCTTGTGAAGAACGCGGGATTTTCCGCAGAAAGATGCGCAGGCCGAAGCTCGGCCTTGCCGCGCTCCGACAGCGGAATGTCGGTGCTGCCACAGTATAGGTGCGCTTCATTTGCAGAGGTTTTCCCGTGGCGGATTAGAATGAGCTGTTTCATTTCAACCTCTGCTCCAATCCGCAGAATATCCGCACAACGCTCTGTGCGTTGCGGCTGAGGTAGCTGCACAGCCGCCCGGTCTCATTGCGCCACGCCCGGTTTTCGGCCTCCATGGGCACGATTCCGCAGCTTAAATCACCGCACAGGAAGGTAGTATCTTGCCACAGGGGCTTAAAGCCCTCCATGTAGCGCACACAGTCTACTCCGTTTCGGACACAGGCCAGGGTGAACCGCTCCAGATGGGCGATGCAGGGTTTTGTAAAGTCAATATGGGTGCCGTCACAGATGAAGAAATCATTGGCAGCAAAGCCGTATTTGCCGATGGCATACGCGGTCTTGCCCTGATAGGCACCGCCGATAATCAGATTCATTGTACTCTCCTTACAGAAAAACCAGCGTGGTCAGACCGACCAGCTCCGAAATGCTCTGGGCATAGCCGGAAATGTCGCCGTTCATACCGTCTAAGGATTTATAGCCCCGCCGAAGAAACAGGCCGTAGGAAACCGTTACCGCAATCAGGCTGAAGCCCGCTGTCTTACACAGAGCCAGCCCTGCAAAAATCAGTAAAAGCAGGATGATATTCATGCCGACAAGCTCAGATGTGTGCCTGCCGAGACCGGCATACTGACTGGAAGACATGGATTTTAGGGCCATCACGGCGATGCAGGAGCAGCATCGGCTGACCATGGGAACGAAAATAAGCGCCGGGGAAAGGGCCTTCAGGCTTGCCCCTGCGCACACCGAGGAAATCAACAGCATACACACGGCAATCACGGAGAAGGAACCCACATGGGAATCCTTGAGAATTTCCCGCCGCTGCGCCAGAGGACGGTAAGAGCGCACCGCATCCACCACATCCATAAATCCGTCCAGATGGATAAACCCGGTGAGAACATACATACAAAGCCCTACAAGCAGCCCCCGAATCAGGTCGGGAAGCCCCAGGCGGAAGCTCAGATAGGTGAGGGCATACCAGACAAGCCCCAGCTCTGCGCCCACCAGAGGAAGGCACATAAGCATCCTGTCCCGGCAGTCATCATCCCATGCGTGAAGGCATGTGGGGACGGCGCAGAACATACTCCGGCACATGGAAAATCCGATGAACCATTTTTTCACAGGGGTGCACCTCCTTTGCATATCACGGGATTGCCGAAAACCATTTCGATGACCGTATCGGCATGGCGGGCGATGGCTTTGTCAATATGGGCAAGCCCCCGACGGTAGTCCTCGGTGCTTTCATCGTAGATAAAGGCATCGGCATAGATGTTGTCGCTGACCACCACAAGATTTTTGACCTGTCCGGCAAAGCGGAGAATATCCCGGGCTGTGCGCGCGGCGGCAGTTTCATCCGGCACCCAGCTTTTATGGTCAGGGTAGTATTCATTCATAAAGAGGGCAGTGGTGGAGTCGAGGAGAAAGGTGGCGTTTTTATCCACCTTATCAAGACAGGCGGGTAAATTCGTGGGTGCTTCCACGGTTTCAAAGCCCAGCCCCTCCCGGTCTTTCAGATGGGCTTCAATCCGATGGTAATCCTCTGCATCCACGGGAATCATGGTGGCGACATAGTAGTGCTTTCCGCCGCCTGAGAGCCTGACGGCCACATCCTGCGCGTAGTGGGATTTCCCGCTCTTGGCACCGCCCACAATGAAAACAAGCATGGTATTTCTCCTTGACCTTATTTCGTCACCGTGAATTTGTCGCCCTGACGGATTTCGTCCAGATAGTCGTCGTTAATCTCTGCTTCGGCAAAGGTCGCCATGTCATTCATGACAGCACAGGCGGCCTTGAGCACCTGAAAGCCCAGAGGGCATCCGCTGCCCTCGCCCAGCCGCATACCCAGCAGGAGCATCGGCTCACATCCCAGTTCCTTCAGTGCGGCCTGATAGCCCACCTCGAAGGAGGCATGGCTGGGTATCAAATAGTCTTTCACATTGGGGCACAGACGAGCGGCGCACAGGGCGGCCACCACGCTGATAAAGCCGTCGATGACCACAGGACGGTGACTGGCGGCTGCACCCAGGAATGCGCCGCACATGGCGGCCAAATCAAAGCCGCCCACCTTGCTCAGCACATCTACGGGGTCACTCGGGTCGGGATTATGCAGACGGATGGCATCGGCGATTACCCGCTTCTTGAGGGCGAAAGCTTCATCCGTCAGTCCTGCGCCCCGGCCGGTTACTTCCTCCACGGGAAGACCTGTCAGCACAGCCAGCACGGCGGCGGAGGTGGTGGTATTGGCAATACCCATTTCTCCGATGCCGATGGCATCGGCATTCGTATCCATGGCAAGCCGGGCTCCAATCAGAATGGCTTTTTCTGCCTGAGCGCGGGTCATGGCGGGTTCCTTGGCAAAATTTTTGGTGCCGTAGGCAATCTTACGGTTTAGGACCTTTGGTTCTTTGATGTCATAATCCACGCCCACATCGCACACCGTCAGCTCTGCGCCGAAGGCCTTCGCCAATACCGAAGCGCCGGTTTTGGCGCGGGTCAGATTCACCGCCTGCTGCCATGTCACGGCCTTGGGAGAGCTGGCAACGCCCTCCTCATACACGCCGTTGTCGGCGGCAAAAACCAGAAGATGGGGCTTTTCGATTTTGTTATGTACATTGCCCGTGATGCCTGCAAGCTGAATGGAAAGCGCCTCCAGCCGCCCCAGAGACCCGGGGGGCTTGGCAAGCTGCGCCTGACGGCACTTTGCTTTGTCCATGGCAAGTGCATCGGCGCGCGCTACGGATGCAATCAATTCTCGCAAATTCATGGCAATTCCTCCATGTATCAATTGTGACTATTATAGCAATCCGGGAACAAAAATGCAAGGCCGGGGCGCGGCGGCGCATGAAAAGGGCACGGAATAAAAAGTTTGCTTTCTATCATATGAAATATTGACAATAGCGAAAGGATTGAGTATAGTATATTTGGTTGAATTGTGTAAAAATTCTATTAACCATTACATATAAGGACAGGTGAATCAACATGTACATGGACGATTACAAACGCTGGCTTTCTGCCAACCTGGAAGACCCCGACCTGAAACCCGAGCTTGCCAAGATCGAGGGCAACGACAACGAAATCAAGGAGCGCTTCGCTGTGGCTCTGAAGTTCGGTACTGCCGGTCTGCGCGGTGTTCTGGGTGCAGGTACCAACCGCATGAACATTTATGTTGTCCGTCAGGCTACCCAGGGCCTGGCCAACTGGGTCAAGACTCAGGGCGGCAATCAGCTGGTGGCCATCTCCTATGACAGCCGTCTCAAGAGCGATGTGTTCGCCAAGACTGCCGCCGGTGTTCTGGCTGCCAACGGCATCAAGGTTCGCATCTATGACGCTCTGATGCCCGTGCCCGCACTGAGCTTTGCCACCCGCTACTACAAGGCAAACGCCGGTATCATGGTCACCGCCTCCCACAACCCCGCCAAGTACAACGGTTACAAGGCCTACGGCCCCGATGGCTGCCAGATGACCGATGATGCCGCCGCCATCGTCTATGATGAAATTCAGAAGACCGATGTGCTGGAGGGCGCCAAGTACATGAGCTTTGCCCAGGGCGTTGAGGAAGGTCTCATCCGCTTCGTCGGTGACGATTGCAAGAAGGCTTTCTATGAAGCCATCGAGGCTCGTCAGGTTCGCCCGGGTCTTGCAAAGACTGCCGGCCTGAAGCTGGTCTACTCCCCCCTGAACGGTTCCGGTCTGGAGCCTGTGACCCACATCCTGAACGATATGGGCATCACCGATATCACCATCGTCCCCGAGCAGGAGTACCCCAGCGGCTATTTCACCACCTGCTCCTACCCCAATCCTGAGATTTTCGCCGCTCTGGAGCTGGGTCTGAAGCTTGCCAAGGAAGAAGGCGCAGACCTGATGCTGGCTACCGACCCCGATGCTGACCGCGTGGGCATCGCCATGAAGTGTCCCGACGGTTCTTACGAGCTGGTCTCCGGCAACGAAATGGGCGTTCTGCTGCTGGACTACATCTGCGCAGGCCGCATTGAGAAGGGCACCATGCCCAAAAATCCCGTGGCTGTCAAGTCCATCGTCTCCACCCCCCTGGCCGATGCCGTGGCCGCTAACTACGGTGTTGAGCTCAGAAGCGTGCTGACCGGCTTTAAGTGGATTGGCGACCAGATTGCCAACTTGGAAGCTGCCGGTGAGGTTGACCGCTTCATCTTCGGCTTCGAGGAATCCTACGGTTATCTGGCAGGCCCCTATGTCCGCGATAAGGATGCTGTCATCGGCTCCATGCTGATTTGCGAGATGGCTGCCTACTACCGCTCCATCGGCTCCTCCATCAAGGAGCGTCTGGAGGAAATCTACGCCAAGTACGGCCGTTACCTGAATAAGGTTGACTCCTTCGAGTTCCCCGGCCTTTCCGGCATGGACAAGATGGCAGGTATCATGGACGAGCTGAGAAAGAATCCTCCTGCTGATATCGCAGGCTACAAGGTGACCAAGGTGGTTGACTACAAGAAGCCCGAGGAAACCGGCCTGCCCGCGGCCAATGTCCTGATTTACTCTCTGGAAGGCGGCGCAACCGTGGTCGTCCGTCCCTCCGGCACCGAGCCCAAGATTAAGACCTACTTCACCACTCTGGGCAAGGATCTTGCCGAGGCACAGGCACAGAAGGACACCCTCGCTGCTGCCCTCAAGCCCCTGTTCAGCTAAGCTGAAAACCGCATAATCAAAGGCCGCTTCCTTCTGGAAGCGGCCTTTCAGTGTGTCGATAAACCTAAAATAGAGGGGCCATTGCCCTAAAGGATTTCCTTCGGTCACGAACCAGTGCGCATTACACTATGGTATGATTGCCACCGGCAATCATTTATATTTTGATTCGCTGCGCGGAGCACCGCCGGGTGTGGCAATCCGTATCCCAAAATCCTACAGTTTTCATCCGAATACGGTCTAAAACGCAACATTTGGGAGAACGGATTAGCTTTGCATTCCCTTTGGTCACCACATCGGCCTACGGCCTCCTCGGAATGACCGACTTTTTCGACAGTCTGATAGCTCCCTCTCGGAGGGAGCTATATCAGTTTGCGCGTATCGCAGTAACCGTCTTCTTATTCTATGTATCTTTCAAAACGGGGATTATCCTGTTTGCGCCGGGAATACTCAGGTATACAAAAACCGTCCCATTTCGGGACGGTTTTCACAATCAAGTCTATAAGCCGGGTTCTGTCTTGACAGCCATCTATCTAGCCCATGGATTGCTCCATGGGTCAAGCCACCTCTTGGGGACGGCCGGGTCAGCCTGTTGTCCCACACACGGTGTTGCTCCGAATAGAGTTTACATCGTTTACAGGTCGCCGCAGAAATAATCTTTTCCCGCGGCTCCCAAACCCATGTCACCATGGGCCGGGTGCGCTCTTACCGCACCTTTTCATCCTTACCTGAGGGCGAAGCCCTCGGGCGGTATATCTCTGTTGCACTTGTCCTGAGGTTACCCTCGGCGGGCGTTACCCGTTATTCTTGCCCTGTGGAGCCCGGACTTTCCTCATCCGGTGCCTTTCGGCATCCGTCCGCGGCTGTCCGACTTGGTTGTAGGGGTATTGTACCCCAAGTAAAGGCAAATGTCAAACATCTTGCAAAATACCCCGATGGGCGATATACTATAGGTAATTATTATGCAGATAAAGGAAGCTTTCACTCGCTTCGCTCGTAGTCATCCGTCATTAGAGTGGTGACTTTAGGTGAAAGCGCCGATTTAAGCAAGCAAAAAACTGATGACTGATTGCTGATGACTGAATCTTTAACGGCTACGCCGTTAAAGATTCCCTTATCTGCCAAAGGAGAAATGACAATGTCCGCATTTGAAGAATATTTTGAAGGCCTCAAGGGCAAGAAAATTGTGGTGCTGGGTCTGGGTGTCAGCAATCGTCCGCTGGTTCGGCTGCTTTTAGAATTCGGCTGTGATGTAACGGGCTGCGACAAAACACCCAGAGAAAAGCTGGATGCAGAGGTGCTGGCGCTGGAAAGTGCCGGCTGCACGCTCTCCGTGGGCGAAAACTACTTGGACGATTTAACCGCCGATGTGGTGTTCCGCACCCCCGGTATGCATCCGGGCAATCCCGCTATCGATCGCCTGCGCAAGGCAGGTGCCCAAATCACCTCCGAGATGGATGTGTTCTTCAAGCTCTGCCCCTGCGAGATTATCGCCGTGACCGGCTCTGACGGCAAGACCACCACGACCACCCTGATTTCCGAAATGCTTGCCGCCGAGGGGAAAACCGTGTGGAAGGGCGGCAATATCGGCACGCCTCTTCTGCCGCTGTGCCGTCAGATGAAGGAAAGCGACTTTGCGGTGGTGGAGCTCAGCTCTTTCCAGCTTATGGATATGACGGCAAGTGCCCGCCGTGCCGTGGTGACCAATCTGGCGCCCAATCATCTGGACATTCATAAGGATATGGCGGAGTATGTGGATGCCAAGAAAAATATTTTCCGCTTCCAGAAAGAAGACGGCATGTTGGTTCTGAATGCCGATAATGCCATTACCAAGGAATTTGCGGGTAACGGCGAAACTCGCTTCTTCTCCCGTAAGGCGCACACCAACTGTGTGTATGAAGAAAACGGCGTGATTTATCGCCGTGGGGAGGAAGTGCTGAAAAGTGCCGATATCCTCATTCCCGGCACTCATAATATCGAGAATTACATGGCCGCCATCGCCGTGGTGGAGGGGCTGGTCAGCGACGAGACCGTGCGCAGAGTCGCCCGCGAATTCGGCGGGGTGGAGCACCGCATTGAGCTGGTGCGCATCCGTGACGGCGTGAAATTCTATAATGACTCCATTGCCTCCTCTCCCACCAGAACGATTGCAGGCCTGCGCAGTTTCAAGGAAAAGGTTCTGCTGATTGCGGGCGGCTATGACAAGCACATTCCCTATGATGTACTGGGTCCCGTCATTTGCGAGCATTGCAAGGCGGTTTACCTCAACGGCGCAACGGCGGGACTTATCCGCAAGGCCATCGAGGAAGCCCCGGGCTACCGCGAGGGTGCACCGAAGCTCATTGACTGCGGCGATTTTGAGACTGCCGCCCGCCGCAGTGCCGCCGATGCAGTGGCCGGTGATATTGTGCTGATGAGTCCTGCCAGTGCGGCATTTGACCAGTTCAAGAATTTTGCCGTCCGCGGTGAATTCTACAAGAAACTCATTCGGGAGCTGTAATATGGGTGTTGAAAAACTGACAAGTGCCATGCGCAAGGTATTGCCCCTGAAAAAATGCGGGTGTGTCATTGTGGCCGCAGGCTCTGCCTCCCGCATGGGTGGTATTGACAAGGTTATGGCCGAACTCATGGGCGAGCCTATGATTGTCCGCACGGTGCGTGCATTCCAGAATTCCGACTGCATCACGGAGATTGTCATTGTGACCCGGGAGGATTTGATTGCCCCCATTATGGGGCTTGCGGCGAACTTTGACAAGGTGAAAGCGGTTGTGAAAGGCGGAGCCTCCCGGCAGGAGTCCGTGATGAACGGCCTGAACGCACTGGGAAGCAACTGCAAATTGGTTGCCATCCACGATGGCGCAAGACCGCTGATTTCCGAGACGGTCATTGACCGCACGGTGCGCGCCGCCCACAGCTATGGTGCCGCAGCACCCATGATTCCCGTAAAGGACACCATCAAGGTGGTGCATGGCGGCTTGGTGGACACCACCCCCAACCGGGATACCCTGCGGGCTGTCCAGACTCCACAGGTGTTTGATTTGGATTTACTCCGCGGTGCCATGGTCAAGGTGGAAAAGGAGAAAATCGCCGTCACCGACGACTGCTCTGCCGTGGAGGCCATGGGCATGAAGGTGAAGGCGGTGGAGGGTGACGAGTGCAACCTCAAGGTCACCACCCCCATGGACTTAAAAATTGCACGGATGCTTTTGGAGGAAATGCAATGAGAATCGGACACGGCTATGATGTGCACCGTTTGGTTCCCGGACGGGAGCTATGGCTGGGCGGTGTGAGGATTCCCTATGATTTGGGGCTGGATGGGCACAGTGATGCCGATGTTCTGCTCCATGCCGTCATGGATGCCCTGCTGGGGGCGGCGGCTCTGCGGGATATCGGCTACCATTTCCCGGATACCGACCCTGCCTACAAGGGCGCAGACTCCATGAAATTATTGGAGGAAGTGGGAAAGAAAATCCACAATGCAGGCTACAAGGTGGGCAATCTCGATGTGACTATGATTGCCCAGAAGCCCAAGCTCAAAGATTTCATCCCCGCCATGCAATGTAACATTGCCTGCGCACTGGGTATCGAAGCGGGGCAGGTCAATGTGAAAGCCACCACCGAGGAACACTTGGGCTTCACCGGCGACGGCTCCGGCATGTCCTGCCATGCTGTGTGTTTGCTGGAAAATTTATAAAGTGCAATGCCGCCGACTGTTCGGCGGCATTTTCAGTCCTCCATAAATTCAATATAGTCGCTTTCGTCGGCGAAGAGACGATAGCCGCCGCCTACATAACCCATATACCCATTGTGCACGAAGTAACCTTTCATATTTGCACCCTCCTGTTTGCTTTATGTGCCCATCATACAGTATAAAGTGTACAATAATCAGGACAGCAAACAAGACGACGGCGTGAATGCTTCCGCGGAGTGCGGGATAAAGGAATCTTTCGCGCACTTGCGTGCGCAGGCATCAGGCAACAGGAATCAGGCATCAGTGGCAGTCAAATCGGCGCGTACTCCTATATTTTACGCGCAAAAAATGATGACTGATGTCTGATAGCTGATGACGGAAGCTTTCCTGAATTACCTGCGAAAGCCAATAAAAAAGCCCGCACCGAAAAAGGTGCGGGCTTTGAAAGTATTCGGGGAAAATCAGTTCTTTGCGCTGCGGCTCTTGATGATGACCAAGGTGCCGACCATGAGCACGATGCCTATGGCGAGGCTCAGGGCAGCGGTTGCCGCGGTGGGCAGAAACAGCTGTGCAACGCCGGCCACAATGTAGGTCACGCAGGACACACATGCCACGGTCATGGCGTAGGGCAGCTGCGTGGTCACATGGTTGACATGGTTGCACTGGGCACCGGCGGAAGCCATGATGGTGGTGTCGGAGATGGGGGAGCAGTGGTCACCGCAGACAGCACCGGCCATGCAGGCGGAGATGGAAATAATCATCATGGTGGGATTCTTGCCGGCAAAGACGGAAACCACGATGGGAATCAGAATGCCGAAGGTGCCCCAGCTGGTGCCGGTGGCAAAGGCCAGGAAGCAGGCAACCAGGAAGATAATGGCGGGCAGGAACACCAGCAGTCCGCCGGCGGCAGAGTCCACCAGAGCGGCCACATATTCCTTGGCACCCAGAGAATCGGTCATAGCCTTCAGTGTCCAGGCGAAGGTCAGAATCAGAATGGCGGGAACCATGGCCTTGAAGCCCTCGGGCAGGCACTCCATGGACTCGGAGAAGGACAGAACCTTGCGAATCATGTAGAATACCACGGTGATGGCAAAGCCGAAGAAGCTGCCCAGCATCAGACCCACGGAGGCATCGGAGTTGGAGAAGGCATCGATGAAGCTCTCGCCGTCAAAGAAGCCGCCGGTGTAAATCATGCCGATGACGCAGCAGACAATCAGCGTGGCCACGGGGAAAATCAGGTCTATGACACCGCCCTTGGCAGTGTTTCCCTTGTCCTCACCGGCGGCATAGGGATGCTCGCCTGCGGTGAACAGGTCGCCCTTAGTGGCGTTTTCTTCGTGGGTCTTCATGGTGCCGTAGTCCATCTTCAGGAGCACCAGCGTGACCATCATCACCACAGTGAGGATTGCGTAGTAGTTAAAGGGAATCGCACGGATGAACACGGAGAAGCCGTCCTCACCCTCCACAAAGCCGGTGACGGCGGCAGCCCAGCTGGAGATGGGGGCGATGATGCAGATGGGAGCGGCGGTAGCATCAATCAGGTAGGCAAGCTTTGCGCGGGAGATATTGTGCTTGTCGGTGACGGGACGCATGACACTGCCCACGGTCAGGCAGTTAAAGTAGTCGTCAATGAAAATCAGGCAGCCAAGCAGAATGGTAGCCAGCTGTGCACCCACTCTTGTCTTGATGTGGGTAGCGGCCCAGCGGCCGAATGCGGCGGAGCCGCCGGCTTTATTCATCATGGCAACCAGCACACCGAGGATGACGAGGAAAACCAGAATGCCCATGTTGTAGCCATCGGTGAGCACGCCCACGATGCCGTCCTCAAAGACATGGAGCACGGTGGTCTCGAAATTGCCGCCGGCATAGAACAGACCGCCCATGACGATACCGATGAACAGGGAACTGTAAACCTCCTTGGTGATTAGAGCCAGAACGATTGCAACGATGGGGGGAACCAGCGCCCAGAAGGTGGCGTACATTGCGGGCACATACTCGGCTGCTTCCTCAGCCTCGGCAAAGGCGGGCAGAGCCAGCATGGCCAGCATCATCAAAAGCATGACGATGCGGGAAAAAACTTTTTTCATGTTGTCAACTCTCTCTTTCTTGGGGTTTCAAAATGCCTGTTTATTCTATAATAAGCATGTACGCATGTCAATTACAAATGTACGCAGAATAGTTAAAAGGTATCTTTTTTCTGTTTTGCGGAAGAATGAATGTAAATAAACCTTGAATATTGGGCAATTTTATTGACACTGCCCGACGGATTTTGTACCATGGAAGCAAGATAAGGGATGGGAAGTGAGAATAGATGGAAAATCGTGTGGATACAGCCGTTATCGGCACGGGTCCTGCGGGGCTTTCCGCGGCGATTACCCTCAAAGCACGCAATAAAAATGTGCTGCTGTTCGGAAGCGAGAGCGTGAGCGCCAAGGTCTCCAAGGCGGCGGAAATACGGAATTACCCGGGCTTTCCCGGTGTGAGCGGGCAAACGCTTGCAAAGAACTTTTCCGACCATGCCCACTCCATGGGGCTGTCTGTCACCCATGAGCGCATCACGGCGGTCTATGCCATGGGAGACTATTTTGCATTGCAGGGTGCATCGGGAAAAATGTATGAGGCATCTTCCGTGATTCTCGCTACCGGTGTCCGGGTGGGGAAAGCCTACCCCGGCGAGGAGGAATTTTTAGGCCGTGGAGTCAGCTACTGCGCCACCTGTGATGGCGCACTCTATCGGGGCAAGACCGTGGCGGTAATTGCCGAGAACGGCGAGGAAGCGGAGGAAGTTCGGTTCCTGTCCGAGGTTTGCGGAAAAGTTATTTTCGTGCCGCTGTATGACTGCGAAGAAACCTTTGCACAGAATGTGGAAATCGTGAAGGATATCCCGGTGGAAATCAAAGGCGCATTCAAGGCGGGCACCTTGGTTTTGAAGAACGGCAGCGTGGATGCCGAGTGCATTTTCATCCTGCGCAAAAGCGTGAGCCCTGCCCAGTTGGTCCCGGGTCTGGCAGTTTCCGATGGGCACATCGGTGTTGACCGCAAAATGTGCACAAACCTGCCGGGCTGCTTTGCCTGCGGAGATGCCGTGGGCGCACCCTATCAGTATATCAAGGCCGCCGGGGAAGGCAATGTGGCCGCCCTGTCCGCCGTTCACTATTTAAGTACACGCAGAAAAGGAGAATAACGATGGTTAAAAAGATTGGCACTGCCGAGTTTGAAAGCGAAGCAAAGCAGGGACTTTCCTTGGTGGATTTCAATGCTACATGGTGCGGCCCCTGCAAGATGCTTGCCCCTGTGCTGGAGGAGCTGTCCTCCGAGACTCCCGCTATGAAGTTTTACGCCGTGGATGTGGACGAGAATGTGTCCCTTGCCATGGAGTACGGCATTTCCTCCATCCCCGCACTGCTGGTGATGAAGGACGGCGTGAAGCAGGAGCTTTTGGTTGGCTTCCGCCCCAAGGGAAGCCTGCAGGAAGCCCTTTCCAAGTATCTGTAATGTATAAGCCGCCTCATGCCGGGGCGGCTTGTACATTTATGATATTCAACGCAGAATAAGAAGACGATTACTCGCTTCGCTCGTAGTTGTCAGAGTGGTGAATTTCGGTGAAAGCACCGATTTAATCACCCAACAACTGATGTCTGATAGCTGATGACGGAATCTTTAACGACTACGCCGTTAAAGATTCCGATTTCTGCATTAGCGTTACGGACAACTGCGAGCGTAAGCGAGCAATACATTCCGATTCCTTCCCTGCCGATAATTTCCAACCCTACAAAAATGCACCCCAAAAGTGTCTGACTTTTGGGGTGCATATCATTGCAGATGATTTTGTATTTACGATGCGCGGCTTTCGTAGACGAAGACTTCACTTGCGCGGGTCTTCTCCAGATATGCGGTCATGATTGCCTCGGCAACGGGAGCCAGTGTAGCACCGTGGCCGATTTTCTCGCCATACAGGGCGATGGCAATCTCCGGGTCTTCCATGGGGCCGAAGCAGATGAATGCACCGTGGTCGGAGCCGCCGGAGGAGTGCTCGGCAGTACCGGTCTTGGCGACCACTGCGATGGGGTAGGTCTTGGGATCCAGACGGCCGCCGAAGGTTCTTCTGGCGGTACCGGCCACACCGGTGATGACCTGACGCATGCCCTGTATATAGGTGCTGTAGACCACATCGGGGATTTCCATGGTGCTGACGATTTCCGGCTCCACTTCCTTGACAAGTTCGCGGTAATCCGAGGATGCCACGCGGCTGAGGAAGGTTGCGCGGTAGCGGGTGCCCTTGTTGGCAAGGGTACAGGCGTAGACACAAAGCTGCAGGGGGGTGAAACGGTTCTCACTCTGGCCGATGGCGGTCAGAACGCGGTCACCTGCACCGAAGGTCTTGTCGATACCGGTGTAGGATGCGGCCTTGGACTCGGGGTTGGAGCGCCAGCCGATTTTCTCCACCAGCTCAATGCCGGTGGGCTCGCCCAGACCGAAGCCCTTGGCGGTTTCATCCATCTGCTCAATGGTCATCAGGCTTCCCAGCTCATAGAAGAAGTAGTTGCAGCTGACTTCCAGTGCGTACTCTGCGGTGACATAGCCGTGAGTTGCGCCGGGGACGGAAGAATACAGCAGGCACATGGGAGAGAAGCCGTCGTACTTGGTGAAGATACCCTTATCCTGAATCTCCTGACCCTTGGTGTAGAGGAAGGCACCTTCCTTATTTTTGTGGGTCATGGCGGCGGTGAGGGTGCACATCTTGTAGGTGGAGCCGGGGGCGTAGGCCGCACCGAAGGCGCGGTTGAAGAAGGGCTTCAGGTCATCGGCCTCAATGGCCGCCCAGTCCTGATTGAGCGTTGCCAGATTGTAGGTGGGATAGCTGGCGCAGGCCAGAATCTCGCCGGTCTTGACATTCATAACAATGACGGCGGCACCCTCGGCATCCAGACCGACACCGGCGGTATCGGTGTTCTTCTCGGGGTCTACCACATCGCGCATGGCCTTGCCCAGCTCGTCCTCGGCAATCTGCTGTAGGGTGATATCAATGGTGGTCTCCACATTGTTGCCGGCGATGGGCTCCTTGCCCTCCAGATAATCGGAGTAGACGGTGGTGCCGTCCTTGGTAACCTTGTCAAGGCGCTGACCGTCAATGCCGTGGAGGTAATCCTCAAAGGCTTCCTCAAAGCCTGCCTGACCAATCAGTGCATCCATGGCATAGCCGGACTTCTGATACTTGGCCCAGTCGTCATCATCCATGCCGCCCATGTAGCCCAAGATGTGGGCAGCGTAGGTGGTGTGATATTCCCGGACGGTGGAGCTTTCGACCCGCAGACCGGGGATGTTCAGCTCCAGCAGCGTGGACAGGTTCTCACTGGAAACGTCCTTCATAAAGACATAGCTGGGCAGCTTGGAAACGCCGCGAAGGTCAAATTCATAACGCAGACCGATGACACCGCGGGCTTCCTCATCCGTCCATGTCTCGGGAATCTGATAGCGGTTGCGAAGCCGCTGCAGCAGAAGCGGTGCAGTGATATCGGGATCCAAACCAATGTCGCTCATATAGGCCTGGAAGTAGCGCTGCCATGCGGTGGTGTACTCACTCAGTGTGTACTCAAAGGGGCGGTTGGGAGTCATGGGGAAATGATCCATGTGCTCCACGCCCAGTTCCTTAGCCTTGGCCAGCAGATTGTACAGATGCTGGTTGCGGTCATCGGCGGACTTGATAACGAAGTGGTTGAAAACCAGATCATAACTGGCGCGGTTGCCCACCAGCACATTGCCGTCCCTGTCCAGAATGTCGCCGCGGGCGGCACGGACGGTGGTGATGGTGGAGTAAAGAGTGGTATTATCGGTATTACCGTTGGTTTCTATGATTTGCAGTCGGAACAGGCGCCAAGCATACAGTCCCATGACGAGACCGAAGATGCCCAGCAGGACGGCGGCACGAAATCGGCTTACTCTTTCCATGTATTTCCTCCGATTTGTCCAATTTTATAGCAGACGGGGTAGAGCGGAATGACCATCAAAGCGCTGTAGACAAAGCTCAGAAGGAATCTGGGGAAGTAGCGCAGAGCGGTCAGACCTAAGAATTCTCCTGCACCGAACAGGCCGATTTCATAGCCCAGAATGGCAAGCCCCGTGCACAGCACGATGGAGCCGGAGCTGCGGTGCCAGTAGGTCTGGCGAAGCAAACTCGCCAGAGAGCCGAGCACCGTCAGCAGGGCGATGGAATAGGCACCGGGGGCGGAGCCTGAGAAATAATAGAATACGGAAGTAATCAGCGCGAACACACAGCCGACCTCGCTGCCCTCCAGCACCGTCAGCAGGAGAATCACAGTGGCGGGCAGGTCAAGACAGGCGCTGTTCAGGGTGACACGGCTGAAAATCACATCCTGCAAGGTGATTGCCATAATGACCATCAGGGCGTTGAGTACCCATCGGGTCAGGGTCAGCCGCTGCTGACGGGTGACGAACAGCAGCTTTATAAATGCGGTATTCTCGCTGTCCGGGCGGAAAGCCTCAGCACGGCGGAGCCGCCATGCATCCATCATATCCCGAATCCGGGCAAAGGGTCGCTGCTTTACAACGCCCCGCCGACGGGGAGCGCGGGTTCGGGAAGTGCTTCTTCTTTGTGCCATGGTAACCTCTTATTCGGTGGTGTAGTCGGTGAGGATGAAGACCTGCTCCAGGGACTGAATGTCCGCGGCGGGCTGGAGAAGTGCGTACTTGGCAACACCGGTCTGCTCAAAGCCTGCATCCACAACACTTCCTAAGATAAGGCCTCTGGGGTAGACGGTGGAACCGGAGGTAACCACCTGATCCTGATTTCGGATGATGGCGGAGGAGGGCAGATAGTCCATGCGAAGCAGGGTTTCATTGCCGTTCAGGTAGCCGCCGGAGACCATGCCGTTGTAGCCGGAGGAGGTGATGGTGGCGGAGATTTCCAGAGTGGAGTCCAGAACGGTCTTGACCACGGCAAAGTTGGGGCCTGCCTGTGTCACCAGGCCCACCACCTCACCGTTGGCGGTGATGGCGACCATGTTGGCCTGAATACCGGCCTTGGTACCGCGGTTGATGGTGAAGGTATTGTTGTAGTCCGTGGATGACCAGCCGATGATGTAGGCATCGGCAAGCTTATAGTCCTCGTGGGTGGCTTTCAGCTCCAGCTGCTGGCGCAGACGCTGATTCTCACGGGCGGTGGACTCTGCCTGACGCGCTACGTCCTCCATCTGGGCAATCTGGGCTTTGAGAACTTCGTTCTCGGCGGCCAGTGCCTCATAGCGGAAAGTGTAGCTGTAGTATTTTTCAACGGTCTTGGTGAAGGTGCTCACAATGCCCCGGAAGGGTGCCATGATGCCCTGCACGGCCAAATCCGGCAGGGTCTCATTGGACAGACTGCCCATGACGGACAGACCTGCGGTGAGCAGAATGGCCAAAACCAGAACAATGACAAGCTTAGTGCTGAAAAGTTGTCTCATAATCTAACCTCAAATCAGAGCATTTCGGGGATGAAGCGGCGAAGAACGCCATGAAGACGGCATACGGGCAGCCCCATTACATTGTAGTAATCTCCCTGCATTTTCTCGCAGAAGAGGGCGGCACCGCCCTGAATGCCGTAGGCACCGGCTTTGTCCATGGGCTCGCCGGTGGCGACATAGCGGGCAATCTCGGCATCACTGAGGGCACGAAAGTGCAATTCGGTGACCTCGGTAAAGCTCTCATAAGCTTCTCCGCGCATCACGGTGCAGCCGGTCATCACCTGATGATTCCGCCCGGAGAGCAGGCGGAGCATCCCGGCGGCTTCCTCGCAAGTTTTCGGCTTTCCGAGAATGCGGCCATCCACCACCACAATGGTGTCGGCGGCAACTACCACGGCCTCGGGGTGCCGGGCAGCCAGCGCTTCCGCCTTGCGGCGGCTGACCTTGGCGACTTCGTCAAAGGGGGGATTTCCCAAATCCATGGTCTCGTCAATGTCGGCACTTTTTACACAAAAGGGGAGATTATAAAGCTGCATCAGTTCCCGCCGTCTGGGGGATGCAGAAGCAAGTATTACATCCATTATTCCACGCCTCGCAGGTATAATCCTCTGGTGCAGGCACCGGGGTCAAAGGGTGCACCGCTCAGACAGTCGTCCAGAACGCGGTTGACTTCGTTGGGATTCTCGGTGGTAAATACGATGCGCATACCCCACAGCCCCAGCCGGCTCAAATCCTTCTGACGATCCAGCCAGTTCAGCTTCTTGCCGTTGAGCAGGACACTGCGGCAGGTGCCGCAGTCTTTGATAATGGGGAACTCCGCACCGGTTTTGTCGGTGATTTTGGTCAGCCCTGTGCCGCAGATGCACTTGCCGGTCTTGTTCTTCATCAGGCAGTGCTCCATGACCATGAGGCTCATGCGGCCATAGGCCAAAATCTCGGTGTCCATGGCTTTGCTCATGTCCCGAATCTGGGGCAGGGTCAGCTCAAAAGAAGCGGTGACGGAGGCAAATTCCAAATCTCTGGCCACATTCATGGCGGCGGAGTTAAACAGGTTCAGACCGAAGTCCCCCCGAATCTCCATCCCGGCCTCACGGGCGGGAAGCAGAAGCCCGAGGTTTCCCACCAGCACCTGACGAAGCCCGAAGTCATGCAGATAGTTCATTTGGGAGCGTAGCTCCTCAATCTCACCATCGTGGGCGATTCTGGGAAGTACGGCGCAGACCGTGCGCATTTTGCACAGCTTTCGGCAGCCCTCCGGATCCTTGCGCAGGATGTGGATGGGGATATAGAGCACGGCGGACTCAAAGTTTAAGAGCTTCTCGGTGAGCTGCTCCTCGGAGGTAATCTGGATGGTCAGTGCGGGAAGTCCGGAGCGCCCCTTGAAGAAGGGCACGGGCTTTGCCTTGCGGATGACGGGGTCATCCCGGCGGGCACGCAGGGCGGTGAGCTGATTGAGCACATCCCGGCGCATGGCGTTGATATCGGCGGCGGAGAGCATCAGCCCCGGGGTGACGGAGGCGCGAACCTCCTGCGCACGGAAGGGCGTGCCGCCGGTGCGGGCGATGCGTCCGGCCAGCTCCTCATTGGTAAGGTAGCGGTTGATGCCCGGCTGGGGGTTGGCACCGCGCACCCGGGCGGTGTTGCCTCGGTCATCGGTGCCGGTGAGATAGCTCCCCTGAGGGGAGACCACAGCCTCAAACCACACGCTAACCAGCGGCCGTTCGCCGGTTTCATAGGAGCGGCGGGCATCGGCAAGGAAATTTTCCTCCATGCGGATACGGTCGGGGTCGGTGGAAGGCTCCTCGCGAACACCGAACATTTTGGTGTCCACTCGGCTTGTGTAGTAACCGTCGGTGAAGCCCTGACGGTTGAATGCCAGCATGAGTGCATCCATCATCTCGGGGGTGACGGTGCGGCTGTCCATGGCGGTGCGGTAGACATTGGTCACTGTTGCCACATATTCGGGCCGCTTCATGCGGCCTTCTAATTTTACGGAAGCGACACCCATGGCCTCGCAGTCGGAAAGGTACTGCACAAGGCAGTTGTCCTTGAGGCTCAGGGGATATTTATTCTCCCAGTGGTTGTAGCCATAGCTCTGGCGGCAGGGCTGGGCGCAGCGCCCGCGGTTGCCGGAGCGGCCGCCGATGGCGGCGGAGAGATAGCACTGGCCGGAGTAGCACATGCACAGCGCGCCATGGGCGAAAATTTCGATTTCAATGGGGGACTTGGCGCAGATGTAGGCGATTTCATCCCGGCTGAGCTCACGGCTCAGAACCACGCGGCTCAGTCCCATGGCGGCGCACAGCTGAACGCCGGGCAGGGAGTGGACGGTCATCTGGGTGGAACCGTGAATGGCAACCCCCGGGGCAATCTGGCGGCAGAGCTGAATGACCCCCAAGTCCTGTACGATGAAAGCATCCACACCGCACTTGGCTGCAAAACGGATAAGCTCGGCGGCTTTGTCCATCTCACGGTCGGTGACCAGCGTATTTAAGGTCAGGTGCACCTGCACGCCGCGGATATGGCAGTATTTCACCGCCTCGGCAAGAGTCTGGGGGGTGAAGTTCTTGGCACTTTGCCGGGCGTTGAATTCGCCGCAGCCTAAGTATACCGCATTGGCACCGTTCTGCACGGCTGCACGCAGTGCATCCATGGAACCGGCGGGTGCGAGTAATTCCATCATAGTGTATCTCTCCGTTATATCGAATGTGGCATATATGCCGCAATAAAGAAACCTCAGGGCATAGCTATACTTGTATAGCATTCTACCACAGCTTTTCGCTTTTTTCCACCCCTTCACGATAAATTCAAAGAAAATTAAAACTGCACCCGGCAAGGCGCAGTCGGATGGGGGCGTTAGGTGGTTGTCAGTTGTGTTAATGAAGTAATATGAATATATTACTATGTTGCGATTACAGACTGTAGGGAAAGAGCTTGCTCTTTCCATCGCCGCGGTTCGCGGCGGACGGCGGGTAAACAGAATTGATGAAAAGTGTACAGACTAACACAATAATCGTAGGGAAGGGGCTTGCTCCTTTCGGCAGGATACAGTCAGATAAACGCATAATTCAATGCGAGACCGCAGTTTTTTGCGATTTCGCATTGGGTTATCCAATAATTTCGGCGTGTACCGTGCGGCAGAAGCAAGCCCCTGCCCTACAGGCATTATCTCAGATTATACATCAACCATCCGCTCAGGTATCCGACTGCACGGCCTTACGGCCGATGGAAACGAATAGTGCGTTCCCTACGGTATTAACGCAGGAATAGTCCTCTTATTCTGCCTTACGGGAAAAGCCCCCCGCACGGCGTGCCGTGCGGGGGCTTGGGAACTATGACTTGCAGCAAGCTTTCGGCTTACTTCTTAATCAGGTTCAGTCTGGCGTTGACCTCCAGCAGCTGCTCCTTGGAGGGAGCCTGCGGGAACATCATGCCAAGCAGACCAATCAGACGAATGACGGTGAAAGAGGAAATCTGGCTCAGTGCGCCGTCCATGGTCTTTGCCTGGTCGCCCATGATGAGGCTCAGAGCCTCCACCAGGCCTTCCTTGCCGCCTTCGCAGGCGGTGATGACCTCAATCTTGGTGTTCAGGGAGCAGTAGCCCTCGGGTTCCGTGATATCCCACCAGTTGAGGATGGCACCCTTCTCCTTCATGCGGTAGGCCTCGTTGAAGGTGTCAACCTTGTGGATTTCGCTCTCGTCGCGGCATTCGCCGGCAACGGCCTCCAGCTTGGTGATGCCGCAGTTCGGCACATCAAAGTAGAAGAAGTGGTCGGCAGCCTCCTTGACACCCAGGGACTTGCCGTTGGCAAACAGCTCAACAGCGGGCAGGTTGGAGTACACGGTGACCTTGGTCACATCTTCCACGCGGTCAACATAGCGCTTGCCGCACAGGTGGACGAAAGGCTCGTCGGACAGCCATGCCTTGTAGGCGTAGAAGGAGTCCTTCTTATACTTGCGGTCGAAGGTCATCAGACCCTTGTGGTTCTGGCCGTTCTCGCCGCCCTCGTTACGGGCATCGGCACCGAAGTCGAACATATTCCACACATGGGTTGCCCAGATGTAGGGGCGGGTGAAGAGCTGACGAATCAGGCTTTCGTGGTAGACGGCCTGATATTCCTCGGTGTAGTCGCCCTGATCGGGGTCGGAGGTGTGCCAGTTCAGAGCCTCGCAGCCGTACTCGGACATACCCACGGGAATGGTGGGATTGTTCTTGTGGAACTCGTCCATCCAGGGGCCGTTCTCGGTGTGCTTGCCGCCGTACCAGCCGAAGTAGTGGTTCCAGCTGACGGTGTCGGGAATCTGAATGTAGGGATGGTCAACGGGGCAGGAGGACACGATGGCCATGGTGGTGAGTCTGGTGGGATCCCACTCGTGGCACAGGTCATTCAGAACCTTGTGGTTTTCCAGCAGCACAGGGCTGTAGATGTTGGCACCGCCGCCGGTGATTTCGTTGCTCAGACCCCATACCACAATGGAAGCGTGGTTGTAGTTCTGGGCAATGAGCTCCTTCATCTGGGACACGGTGTTGTCGAAGCCGTTGTCCATGTGGGTGGTGATGTAGGGAATCTCCGCCCAGATGACAAGACCGTTTTCATCGCACAGGTCATAGAAATACTGATCGTGCTGATAGTGGGCAAGGCGAATGGTGGTGGCGCCCAGCTCCATGATGAGGTCAATGTCTTCCTTGTGCATCTCGGGGGTCAGGGCGTTGCCCACGCCCCAGCGATCCTGATGGCGGGAAACACCGCGCAGGGGATAGCTTTCGCCGTTGAGGATGAAGCCCTTGTCGGGGTCAATTTCATAGCTTCTGCAGCCGAAGCGGGTGGACACGGTGTCGAGCACCTTGCCGTCCTCTACCAGCTCAGCTTTGACATTGTAGAGGTAGGGGTTCTTGCGGCCATGCCACTTGTGGACATTTTGTAGGGTGAAGACAGCCTCTTCATCGCCCTCGCAGGCACCAACGGCGTAGCCCTCTTTATCCAGCACAGTGTAACGGACGGTCTGACCGGCTTTCTTATTGGTGACGAAGGTCTTGACCTTGACCTCGGCATCCAGACCCTTGATGGTGGGGGTGACCATGATGCCGGGAGCGCCGAAGAAGTCCAAGTCAAAGTGGCTGGCGGGCACGGAGATGATGTTTACATCGCGGTACAGGCCACCGTAGAAGGTGAAGTCTGCGTTCTGGGGGTAGACACGGTCATTCTTGTCGTTGGCGACTTCGATGACGATGAGGTTCTTGTCCTGAAGACTATCGGTCATATCCACACGCCATGTGGAGTAGCCGCCGTCGTGACTTGCCAGCTTCTTGCCGTTGACATAGACGGATGCGGATGCATTGGCACCCTCGATTTCCAGATAGTGGCGCTCACCCTCGGGCAGGTCTGCCTTCAGCAGTTCTTTGGCATAGTAGGCAGTGCCGCGGTAGAGGTCATTGCCGCCGTCTTGACCGTCAATGGCATTCCAGGTGTGGGGCAGGTTCACCCAGTACCACTTCTCGGGCATGGAAGCGGGGACAGCCTCGGCTTCCTTGGAAAATGCCCACTTAAAGTCAAAATCCGTTACAAAACGCATATGTGTTCTCCTTTCAACTATCGGGGAAAATTCCCCGTAAAATCCACTTTTATTATATCGAAAGGCATCAAAACAGTAAATTCAAGGATTTCACAAATTATTGACCGGGTTTTTGGAAGATGGTGGGACAAAAGAACTGATATGTCCTACTTGCAAATCGGGCATCTTCGGGCTATCATGGGTATCAAAACGGAAAGGAAGTGCCGATATGAAAGTATTACTTTTGAACGGAAGTCCCAAGGCATCGGGCTGCACGGGCAGAGCCCTGCAGGAGGTTGCCGGCGCACTGGAAGATGCCGGGGTAGAGACGGAAATCATTCATGTGGGAGGCAAAAGCTTCGGCGGTTGCATCAGCTGCGGAAACTGCAAGAAGACAGGAAAGTGCATCTACGATGACAGCGTGAATGCAGTTGCCGCGAAGCTGGACAGCGCCGACGGCGTGGTTTTCGGCGCGCCCATTCACTATGCCGCGCCTGCGGCCAATATGGTGGGCTTCATGCACAGGCTCTCCGTCAGCGCAGGGCGGAAGCTTCTGAATAAGCCTGCGGCCACGGTGGTGTCCGCCCGCCGGGGCGGCACGACGGCGGGGCTGGAGGTGCTCAATAAGGTGCCCCAGTATTTCCGTATGCCCTTAATCAGCGGCCAGTACTGGCCTATGGTGCACGGGTCGAATCCCGAGCAGGTGGAGGAGGACGCGGAGGGCTTGCAGATTATGCGCTCCGTGGGTGCCAATATGGCGTGGATTCTCAAATGCATTGAAGCAGGCAGAGCCGCCGGGATTACCCCGCCCGTGCCCGAAGCTCCCATTCGCACGGATTTTTATAAGTGAGAACAAAAAGCACCCGCCCTGAATTTCAGGGCGGGTGTTTTGCGCAGGATAAGGAGGCTTTAACGGCGCAGCCGTTAAAGCTTCAGCTGTCAGGCCTCAGGCTTCAGGTATCAGTTTTTTTGTGCGTGATATTTAGAAGTACGCGCCGATTTTACTGCCACTGATGCCTGATGGCTGATTCCTGAGGCCTGCGAGCGTTAGCGAGCGAAAGCTTCCTTTAACTGCCTGCGCCTTCGCCTGCGAAGAATTCTTTTGTCAGCTTTACCACCACGGGAGCCAGCAGGAACAGGGCAATCAGGTTGGGGATGGCCATGAGGCCGTTGAAGGTATCGGCGATGCCCCACAGAAGTCCCAAGTCCACCGTTGCGCCCAGCACGGCCACGAAGGAGTAGACGACCAAGAACGGGCGTACAACCTTGTCGGTGCCGAAGAGGAATTCGGCACATCGACTGCCGTACAAACCCCAGCCGATGATGGTGGAGAAGGCGAAGCAGCACAGTGCCACGGCGGTGAACAGGCTCACCCAGCTGCCGTAGGTGGAGACGAAGCCGCCGATGGTCAGCTCTGCACCGGCGGCCTTGCCGTAGCCGATGGGAATGCCGCTGCACAAGATGACGAGGGCGGTCAGAGTACAAATCACAATTGTGTCGGCGAAGACCTCAAAGATGCCGAAAAGACCCTGCTTCACCGGCTTTTTGGTATCGGCGCAGGCGTGGGCGATGGAGCCGGTTCCAAGACCGGCTTCGTTGGAGAAGATGCCCCGGGACACGCCTTTTTTAAGGCTCAGGAACAGACTTCCCACAATGCCGCCGGTGAAAGCGCGGGGGGTAAAGGCACCGACAAAGATGGAGGCGAGAACCCCGGGCACCCGGTGGATATTCAGCACCACCACACCCAGCGCCAGAACCACATAGAACAGCGCCATAAACGGCACCAGCTTTTCGGTGACATTACCGATGCGCTTGATGCCGCCCAGCAGCACCATGGCAACCATCATGGCAATGACGATGCCGATGATGAGGTTTGTGATGTTTAAGCCCCCGGCCACGGGAATTCCGAAGGAGGTCAGGGCGGAGTCGATGGCGGTGGTGATGGTATTGACCTGGGTTGCGTTGCCGGTGCCGAAGACCGTCAGCACGCCGAAGAGGGAATATAAAAATGCCAGCCACTGCCATTTCTTTCCCAGACCGTTTTTAATGTAGTACATGGGGCCGCCAACGAAATCGCCCTGCGCGTTACGCTCACGGAAATGGACGGCAAGGGTGACTTCGCAGAACTTGGTGCACATGCCGAGCAGGGCAGAGCACCACATCCAGAATACACTGCCGGGGCCGCCGATGGCGATGGCACCGGCTACGCCTGCGATGTTGCCCGTGCCGACTGTGGCGGCGAGGGCGGTGCAGACTGCCTGAAAAGGGGTGAGAGCACCGTCGGAGGCATCCTTTTTGCGGAACATTCTGCCTATGGTGGTGCGGATGGCATAGCCGAATTTGCGAATTTGGATAAAGCCGGTGGAAATGCTGAGATAGAGGCCGACACCCACGATGCAAATCATGGCAGGCACGCCCCAGATGAAGTTGTTTACCGCCGTATTGACGGTGTCAATCCATTGCAGCATAGCGATTTTACCTTTCTTTATGAATGCTTTTTCAGTTTAGCATACAAAAGCGGATTGCGCAACCGCTATCGTGCCGAATGCGGATGGAGATAAAGGAGGCTTTGGCTCGCTTCACTCGCAGGCATCAGTGGCAGTAAAATCGGCGCGTACTGCTAACGATTACGCTCAAAAACTGATGCCTGAAGTCTGAGGCCTGACGGCTGAATCTTTGTTCACCATTGATTTTGCCAAGCCCCTTTGTTATAATGAAGAAAAAATCCGGAGGATATTGTCATGGATAAAATCATTGCATTTTCCGATAATGAAGAAGAATACTTAGAACCTGAGGAAATGACCGTGCCGGAGCTGGAGGAATTGCTTTCCGAGCTTCAGGAGCAGAAGCGGGAGCTTGACAAGCGAGAGCCCAAGAAAAAGGACGGCGACGAGTTTGATGCCTGGGCGCAGGAACACGAGGACTTGGAAGACGCCATCGACGAGATTCTGGACATTCTGGACGAAAAGAGGTAAGCCATGCAGCCCAAGAAGCATTTCTATGCCCCACGGAAAAAGGTCAATGTGGAGGATAAAATTACGCCCCGTATGCGGCAGCTGGCCGCCGAGGCACTGGAAAATCAGATTGCAGCGAACGATCCCCCTTTCGTGAAGGAAAACCTTGACCGCCTTGTAAAGTCCGGGATGCACCCCGACAGGGCGAAAGAAAAAATTCTCGGTGTGCTGTGCCGCCATCTGTACAGTGTTATGCACGACAAGAAGCAGTTCCATGAGGGACGCTATGCGCAGGATTTAAGCAAGCTGAAATAAGCGTGAGGAGATATCACTATGAACTATGGATTTATTAAGGTGGCGGCAGCTACGCCCCGGGTGTACCTTGCCGACCCCGAGAGCAATCTGCGCTGTGCGGCGCAGATGCTGGAAAAGGCGGAGAGCCTCGGCGTAAATCTTCTGGTGTTTCCCGAGCTTTACTTAACGGGCTACACCTGCGGCGACCTTTTCTATGCCGATTTGCTGCTGAGCGGGGCGAAAAAAGCGCTGCTGTCCTTTGCTGCCGCAACGATGGGCAAGAACTGCCTTTGCATCATCGGTCTTCCCATCCGCTATATGGGAAAGCTCTACAACTGCGCCGCCGCCGTGCAGGGCGGCTGCATTCTGGGCGTGACCCCCAAGGTGTGTCTTCCCAATTACGGCGAATTCTATGACAAGCGCCAGTTTACCTCCGGCGAGGATTTGCCTGAGGATGCCGAGCTGGAGCTTGGAGGCGAAGCCGTGCCCTTCGGCACGGATATTCTGTACCGCTGCGCCGAGATGGAGGACTTCATCGTGGGCGCGGAAATCTGTGAGGATTTGTGGGCACCTGTGAACCCGGCTACCGACCTTGCTCTGAGCGGCGCTACCGTGATTGCGAACCTCTCCACCTCCGATGAGCTTATCGGCAAGGACGGTTACCGCAGGATGCTGGTGACCTCCACATCATCGCGCCTGATTTGCGGCTACATCTATGCCAATTCCGGCTACGGCGAGTCCACCCAGGACATGGTCTTCTCCGGCCACTGCATGATTGCCGAAAACGGCACCCTCTTAGCCGAGCGCAAGCCCTTTGCATCCGATGACGGCTTGCTTGTTACGGAGCTGGATATCTTCCGCCTGCGCCATGAGCGCCACAACAATACCACCTTCCCGGCCTCCGAGGGACTGTGCCGCATGGTGAACTTCCATCAGAAGCCGGCAGACACCGCGCTGACCCGCTTTTTCCCACGCAATCCCTTCGTGCCCGCAGACGATGCCGAGCTTTCTGCCCGTGCCGAGGAGATTTTGCAGATTCAGTCCCAGGGACTTATGCGCCGCTTCGAGCACACCCACAGCAAAAAGCTGGTGGTGGGCATCTCCGGCGGTCTGGACTCCACGCTGGCACTGCTTGTCATGGTGCGTGCCCTCGACCGGATGGGGCGGCCCCGCACCGATGCGGTGGCGGTGACCATGCCCTGCTTCGGCACCACCAAGCGCACCAAGTCCAATGCCGTGGTGCTGTGCGAGGAGCTGGGCGTGACCTTGATGGAAGTGCCCATCGGGCAGAGCGTGAAGCTGCACTTTGCCGACATCGGCCACGACCCCGAAAAGCTGGATGTGACTTTCGAGAACTGTCAGGCCAGAGAGCGCACCCAGGTGCTCATGGACTTGAGCAATGAATTAAACGGTATCGTGGTGGGCACCGGCGACCTCAGCGAGCTGGCTCTGGGCTGGGCAACCTACAACGGCGACCACATGAGCATGTACGCCGTGAATACCTCCGTGCCCAAGACCTTGGTGCGCTATATCATCCGCTATGAGGCGGGCAACTGCGAAGGGAAGCTTCGCGCCGTGCTGGAGGATATCCTGGACACCCCTGTGTCTCCCGAGCTTCTGCCTGCCGATGACAAGGGTGAGATTTCCCAGAAGACCGAGGACTTGGTCGGCCCTTATGAGCTGCACGACTTCTTCCTGTATCACATGCTCCGTACAGGTGCCGAGCCCGGGCGCATTTTCCACCTTGCAAAATATGTCTTTGCCGGGGTATACTCCGATGAAACCATCCTGCGCTGGCTGCGGGAATTCACAAGACGGTTCTTCCAGCAGCAGTTTAAGCGCTCCTGCCTGCCCGACGGCCCCAAGGTGGGCACTGTCACACTGTCTCCCAGAGGGGACTGGAGAATGCCCAGCGATGCTTTGTCAAGTCTGTGGTTAAAGCAAATCGACGAGCTGAAGAAGTAATGCGCGGATGCTGCACTGCCTGCGGCGGATAAGTCGGCAATCGGGAGCGAGAGGCGGAAAAACGAACCAAGCGCACAAAGGCTCCCTTGTGTAAAGGGAGCTGTCAGCGAAGCTGACTGAGGGATTGTAAGCTACCGGTTATTCGAAAACATATACAAACCAATTACTTTACAACCCCTCCGGTTTCAATCCCAAAGGATTGAAACCACCTCCCCTTACACAGGGGAGGCTTTGGTCTGTGCGTCACGGATGCCTGATGGCTGATTCCTGAGGTCTGCGAGCGAAGCAAGCTAAAAAACCTATATCTTAGTAGGAGTGCCCAAAGCGGGCACTCCTATTTTGTTTGTTTTGCTGAGGAAAACAGCCGTCCACTGTGAAATTGTCAAAATTTTGCATTTTGACGAAAAACACCCTTGAAATGGCACTCGCATTCGTGTATAATGACTGCATTCGGGCGCCTGAGACCCGGTGCCCTGCCGAAAGGAGTCAACCTTATGTATACTGTGAATGCCATTCGTAACATCTGCCTGCTGGGACACAGCGGAAGCGGTAAGTCCGCTCTGGCAGAGAGCCTGCTCTACATGACCGGTGTCATCGACCGCATGGGCAAGAACGCCGACGGCAATACCGTCAGCGACTACGACCCCGAGGAGATTCGCCGTAATATTTCCATTTCCACCTCCGTCATCCCCGTGGAGTATAACAATACCAAGATTAACATTCTGGACACCCCGGGCGGCTTCGATTTCTCCGGCGCCGTCATGGAGGCTCTGCGTGCTGCCGATGCCGCCGTGCTGGTGCTGTCTGCCAAGGACGGCATTACCGTGGGCTTTGAGAAAGCATGGAAGTATTGCGAAGAGCGCAATATGCCCCGTTTCGTCTACATCTCCAAGGTGGACGAGGATAACTCCGATTACAATGCCACCTTCGCAGCCCTGCGTGAGAAGTACGGCAACAAGATTGCACCCGTGGTCGTGCCCATCTGGGATGCATCCAAGAAGGTCACCGGCATCATCGATGTGCTTAACAAGCGCGCCTATGAGATGCAGAATCTCAAGCGCGTGGAGATTGAAGTCCCCGAGGACAAGGTTTCTGTTATCGAGGAGTTCAACGATGCCCTGAAAGAAGCCGTGGCCGAGACCGATGAAGATTTGATGAACCGCTTCTTCGAGGGTGAGGACTTTACTTACCGCGAGATGATTACGGGTCTTCACAAGGGCGTGGAGGAGATGAGCCTGTTCCCCGTGCTCTGCGGCTCCGGCACTACCTGCCTCGGTAGCCTCATGCTCATGGATCACATCATCGACCTGCTTCCCAACCCCGTGGAGGGCAACTATCACAAGGCCACCACTGCCGACGGCAAGGTGGAGGAGTTTGTGGTTTCTCCCGGCGGCGTGCCCGCAGCCTTTGTGTGGAAGACCGTTTCCGACCAGTACGGTAAGTACTCCTATGTCAAGGTGCTGTCCGGCGTTATCAACTCCGACACCACCCTCATTAACGCCCGCACCGGCGAGGCTGAGAAGCTGGGTCGTATGTACACCATGTGCGGCAAGAAGGCAAGCGAGGTCAAGGAGCTGACCTGCGGCGATATCGGCGCTTTCGGCAAGCTGGATAAGGTTAAGACCGGCGATACCCTGTGCGACCCCAGAAAGGTCGTTTCCTTAAAGCAGATTCCCTATGCCGCTCCCTGCTATTCCATGGCCATCGCCCCCAAGGTCAAGGGTCAGGAGGAGAAGGTCGGCACCGGCCTGAACCGTCTGAACGAGGAAGATCCCTCCTTCAGCGTGGTCAATAATGCCGAGACCAAGCAGCAGGTGATTTCCGGTGCCGGTGACCAGCAGCTGGATGTCCTGGTTGCCAAGCTCAAGAGCCGCTTCGGCGTGGATGCCGTGCTGAGCCCCGCAAAGGTCGCCTACCGCGAGATGATTAAGAAAAAGGTGGAGGCTCACGGCCGTCACAAGAAGCAGACCGGCGGCTCCGGTCAGTTCGGTGATGTGTGGGTGCGCTTCGAGCCCCAGAGCGAGCAGGATGAGCTGATTTTCGCCGAGGAGGTCTTCGGCGGCTCCGTGCCCCGCAACTTCTATCCTGCGGTGGAGAAGGGCATTCAGGAAGCCGTTCAGAAGGGCCCCCTGGCAGGCTACCCCATGGTCGGCCTGAAAGCCACTCTGTACGATGGCTCCTACCACCCCGTGGACTCCAACGAAATGGCATTCAAGCTGGCTGCTATTCTGGCCTTCAAGGAAGCCATGCCCAACGCCAACCCCACCCTGCTTGAGCCCATCGGGTCTCTGGCTGTCACCATCCCCGACAGCTACATGGGTGATGTCATCGGCGACCTGAACAAGCGCCGCGGCAGAGTGATGGGTATGAACCCCGATAACGAGGGCAACACCGTGGTGGAGGCTGAGGTTCCCATGGCCGAGATGAGCGCCTACGCCATCGACCTGCGCGCCATGACCCAGGCCAGAGGCTCCTTTACCCTGAGCTTCGAGCGCTACGAGGAAGTGCCCAAGGGCAATCAGGCGAAGATTATCGCCGACGCCAAGGCAAACGAGGAATAAGGATACAAAAATGCACCTGCGCAAGCAGGTGCATTTTTCGCTGTAAGGCGGTTGTCAGCCGGCAGGGACGATGGGTAGATGCAGGAACCGGGTTATTATTCTGCGTAACGAACCGGGCGAAAGCCTTCCCCAAGGGGAAGCCCAAATTGTCGAAAAACCTGAAATAGGAGGTCATTGCGAGACCATTCCGCAGAATGGTCGTGGCAATCTCAATGTTGCAATTATAACCGAGTTCGCATAAAACGACGAGTTTAGGACACGGATTGCCACATCGCTTCGCTCCTCGCAATGACCTACTATTTTTGGTGCTTCCTTACTGAGTGAAAGATTCCTTTAATTTAGATATCAGTATGCGGGCCTCTGATAGCCGCCCCTACAGCTTCTAACCGAGCTTTCGAACCCGTATGCTCCCCGCTGCACCAAGATAAACAAAAACGAGACCCGAAGGTCTCGTTACATTGTGGAAAAATTTTGTTGACAATTTGTCACAGAAGCGGTAGAATGATATTCCATACTGTGATAGTATGCCCATTTGGGCACTTGCCCCTTGTCACGGTCATTTTATCACAGGAGGAAGCGTCTGTCAAGTAATTTGGTGATTATTTCACACAAAAGAAGCAACTTGCCCGGGCGTATCAAATAGTCAAACACACATTCCGAAAAGAAAGGCTGTGATGATCCATATGGCAATGGTCAAGGACGTAAAGTTCGGCAAGACCATGCGTAAATCCTACGCAAAGTATGAGGAGATTCTCGAAATCCCCAACATGCTGAAAATCCAGAAGGATTCCTACCGCTGGTTCCTCGATGAGGGTCTGCGTGAGGTATTCAAGGATGTGGGCACCATTACGGACTTCTCCGGCAAACTGGAGCTGAGCTTCCTGGATTACACCATGGAGGACAAGCCCAAGTATACCATCGAGGAGTGCCGCGATCGGGACGCCACCTATGCAAAGCCCATCAAGGTTCGTGTCCGCCTGCGAAACACCGAGACCGACGAAATCAAGGAGCAGGAAATCTTCATGGGAGATTTCCCTGTGATGACAAACGGCGGCACCTTCGTCATTAACGGTGCTGAGCGTGTCATCATCTCCCAGATTGTCCGCTCTCCCGGCATGTACTACGGTCATGAGGTGGACAAGGCTGACCAGCACACCTACACCGCAACCGTCATCCCTTACCGCGGTGCATGGCTGGAGTACGAAACCGATAACTCCAATGTGTTCTGGGTGCGCATCGACAAGAACCGCAAACTGCCCATCACCTGCCTGATTCGCGCTCTGGGCGTTGTGTCCGAGGAGGACATCAAGGCCATGTTCGGCGAGGATGAGCGCATCATCGCTACCTTAGAAAAGGATCCCTGCAAGACCCGCGAGGATTCTCTGCTGGAAATCTACCGCCGTCTGCGCCCCGGTGAGCCTCCCACGGTGGAGACTGCCACTGCCCATCTGGAGGGCCTGCTTTTCGATGCCCACCGCTACGATGTGAGCAAGGTCGGCCGTTATAAGTTCAATAAGAAGATGGACATCTGGAGCCGTCTTTCCGGTCAGGAAGCTGCCGAGCCCATCACCGACCCCATGACCGGCGAAATTCTGGTCATGCCCGGCGAGTTCATCTCCCGCGCACAGGCACACGAGCTGAGCGCCAAGGGTGTCAATGAAGCCTATGTCCGCGTGGGCGACAGCAAGGTCAAGATCCTGTCCAACGGCATGGTGGACATGAAGAATTTCGTCTCCTTTGACCCCGCCGAGTTCGGCATCAAGGAGAAGGTGCGCTTTGCCGTCCTGAAGGAAATGCTGGAGAGCGTTTCTGATGACGGCTGGAAGGAAGCCATCGAAAACCGCATTGACGACCTGATTCCCAAGCACATCATCACCGATGATATCATGGCCTCCATCAACTACCTCAACTGCGTGGCTATGGGCATCGGCACCCCCGATGACATTGACCATCTGGGCAACCGTCGTCTGCGCTGCGTGGGCGAGCTGCTGCAGAACCAGTTCCGCATCGGATTTTCTCGTCTGGACAGAGTTATCCGCGAGCGCATGACCGTGCAGGATTTGGACTCCGTCACGCCTCAGAGCCTGATTAACATCCGCCCTGTCACTGCGGTTATCAAGGAATTCTTCGGTTCTTCTCCCCTCTCTCAGTTCATGGATCAGAATAACCCTCTGGCCGAGCTGACCCACAAGAGAAGACTTTCCGCTCTGGGCCCCGGCGGTCTGAGCCGTGACAGAGCATCTTTCGATGTGCGAGACATTCACTACACCCACTATGGCCGTATGTGCCCCATCGAGACTCCCGAAGGTCCCAACATCGGCCTGATTAACTATCTGGCAACCTTTGCCAAGATTAACGAGTACGGCTTCGTGGAAGCTCCCTACCGCAAGGTGGAGAAGGCTACCGGCCGCGTTACCGACACCGTCGAGTACATGACCGCAGATGTGGAAGACGATTACTACATCGGTCAGGCCAACGAGCCTCTGGACGAGAACGGATGCCTGGCTAACGCCCGTATCACCTGCCGTCACCGTAATGAAATCATCGAAGTCAACCGCAACATGATTGACTATCTGGATGTTTCTCCCAGAATGATGATTTCCATTGCAACCAGCTTCATTCCTTTCCTGCAGAACGACGATGCTAACCGTGCACTGATGGGCGCTAACATGCAGCGTCAGGCAGTGCCCCTGCTGACCACCGAATCTCCCGTGGTCGCCACCGGTATCGAGCACAAGGCCGCTGTGGACTCCGAGGTCTGCCTGAAGGCCGCAAAGCCCGGCGTTGTCACCGCAGTCTCCGCTGACGAGATTGTCCTGCGCTATGACGACGGCGAGGTCGAGCATATGAAGCTGACCAAGTTCGCCCGCTCCAACGCAGGCACCTGCGTGAACCAGAGACCCATTGTCACCGTGGGCGAGCGCGTGGACACCGAGATGATTATTGCCGACGGCCCCTCCTGCTCCGGCGGTGAGGTCGCACTGGGCAAGAATGTGCTCATCGGCTTTGTCACTTGGGAAGGCTACAACTACGAGGATGCTATTCTGCTGAACGAGCGCCTGGTGCGCGAGGATGTGTTCACCTCCATCCATATCGAGGAGCACGAGACCGAGGCAAGAGACACCAAGCTCGGACCCGAGGAAATCACCCGTGATATTCCCAATGTGGGCGAGGATGCCCTGAAGGATTTGGACGAGAACGGCATCATCCGTGTGGGTGCCGAGGTTCGCTCCGGCGACTATCTGGTCGGTAAGGTCACCCCCAAGGGCGAGACCGAGCTGACCCCCGAGGAGCGCCTGCTGCGCGCCATCTTCGGCGAGAAGGCAAGAGAAGTCCGCGATACCTCCCTGAAAGTGCCCCATGGTGAGAGCGGCATCGTTGTGGATGTCAAGGTCTTCACCAAGGAGAACTCCGATGAGCTGGCTCCCGGCGTTACCAAGTCCGTCCGTGTCTCCATTGCCCAGAAGCGTAAGATTTCCGTGGGCGATAAGATGGCCGGTCGTCACGGTAACAAGGGTGTCGTTTCCCGCGTTCTGCCCGAGGAGGATATGCCCTTCCTGCCCGACGGCACTCCTCTGGATGTGGTGCTGAACCCCCTGGGCGTGCCTTCCCGTATGAACATCGGTCAGGTGCTGGAGGTCCATCTGGGCTATGCTGCCCGGGCTCTGGGCTGGAAGGTTGCCACCCCCGTGTTCGACGGCGCCAACGAGAAGGATATCCGCGATACTCTGAAGCTGGCAGGCCTGCGCGAGGACGGCAAGACCGTTCTGTATGACGGCCGTACCGGTGAGCCTTTCGACAATCTGGTCACTGTCGGCTATCCCTATTACCTCAAGCTCCATCACCTGGTTGATGATAAGATTCACGCCCGTTCCACCGGTCCCTACGCTCTGGTTACCCAGCAGCCTTTGGGTGGTAAAGCCCAGTTCGGCGGCCAGCGTTTCGGCGAAATGGAGGTCTGGGCACTGGAAGCTTACGGTGCTGCTTACACCCTGCAGGAAATCCTGACCGTCAAGTCCGACGATGTGACCGGCCGTGTGAAGACCTACGAAGCTATCGTCAAGGGTGCCAACATTCCCAAGCCCGGTGTGCCCGAGTCCTTCAAGGTTCTGGTCAAGGAACTGCAGGCTCTGTGTCTGGATATTCGCGTGCTGGATGAAGCCGGAAACGAAATCGAGCTGAAGGAGGACGATGACGAGGATGAAATCGTCTACACCTCCGATGACAGAAATTCTCTGGTCACCGGCGAGACCTCCGAGGTTCTGGACGCAGGCTTCGTCATTGACGAGGACAGCCCTGAAGATATTATGAATGTGTTCGGCGATTTGGAAGAAGAGTCCACCACCGACACCTACGAAGATTAAGGAGGCGTAATTTATGGCAAATGCTACTTTTGATGCCATTAAAATCGGTATCGCTTCCCCGGAAATGATTCGCGCATGGTCTTTCGGCGAGGTTAAGAAGCCCGAGACCATTAACTACCGCACCCTCAAGCCCGAGCGTGACGGCCTGTACTGCGAGAAGATTTTCGGACCCCAGAAGGACTGGGAGTGCCACTGCGGCAAGTATAAGAAGATTAAGTACAAGGGTAAGATTTGCGACCGCTGCGGCGTCGAAGTCACCAAGGCAAAGGTTCGCCGTGAGCGTATGGGTCACATTGAGCTGGCCGCTCCCTGCAGCCATATCTGGTACTTCAAGGGCATTCCTTCCCGCATGGGTCTGATTCTGGACATCTCCCCCAAGGTTCTGGAGAAAGTTCTGTACTTTGCTGCCTATATCGTCACCGATCCCGGTGATGCACCTCTGACCATGAATCAGGTGCTCACCGAGAAGGAATACCGCGATATGCGCGAGAAGTACGAGGACGACTTCAAGGCAGGCATGGGCGCAGAGGCTGTCAAGGAACTGCTGGAGAAGATTGATCTCGACCAGCTGTCCGAGAGCCTGCGTGCCGAGCTCAAGACCGCTTCCGCACAGAAGAAGCTGCGCATTGTCAAGCGCCTTGAGGTCGTGGAGGCCTTCCGTGAGTCCGGCAACAAGCCCAGCTGGATGATTATGGATGTGCTGCCCGTCATTCCTCCCGATATCCGTCCCATGATTCAGCTGGACGGCGGCCGTTTCGCCACCTCCGACCTGAATGACCTGTACCGCCGTGTTATCAACCGCAACAACCGTCTGAAGAGACTGGTGCAGCTGCATGCTCCCGACATCATTGTCCGCAATGAGAAGCGTATGCTGCAGGAGGCTGTGGATGCTCTGATTGACAATGGCCGCCGTGGCCGCGCTGTCACCGGTGCCAACAACAGAGCCCTCAAGTCCCTGTCCGATATGCTCAAGGGCAAGCAGGGTCGTTTCCGTCAGAATCTGCTGGGCAAGCGTGTTGACTACTCCGGCCGAAGCGTTATCGTCGTTGGCCCTGAGCTCAAGCTCTATCAGTGCGGCGTGCCCAAGGAAATGGCAATCGAGCTGTTCCGCCCCTTCGTGATGAAGAAGCTGGTTGCCGACGGTCTGGCCAACAACATCAAGTCCGCCAAGAAGATGATTGACAAGGGCAAGACCGAGGTCTGGGATGCTCTGGACGAAATCATCAAGGATCGCCCTGTTATGCTGAACCGTGCACCTACACTGCACCGTCTGGGCATTCAGGCTTTCGAGCCCATTCTGGTTGAGGGTCGTGCACTGAAGCTGCACCCCCTGTGCTGTACCGCATTCAACGCCGACTTCGACGGCGACCAGATGGCTATTCACGTGCCCTTGTCCCCCGAGGCTCAGGCCGAGGCCAGAATGCTGATGCTCTCTGCCAACAACCTGCTGCGTCCTCAGGACGGCAAGCCCGTTACCGTGCCTACTCAGGATATGATTCTGGGTGCCTACTACCTGACCTACACCCGCTTGGGCAAGGCAGAGAAGGGTGCCGAGGAGGTCTATGTCACCGATGCCGGTGATACCAACCTGACCGTGGGTGCCAGAGTGGATGCCGATGAGTTCCTGGCTGCAAACAAGGCTGCTTCCGCCGTGGGCAAGGCTACCGCAAAGTTCCGCCCCGTGCACAACTACTCCTCCACCGAGGAGGCCATTGCCGCCTATGCCGACGGCACCATCGGCCTGCACGCTCCCATCCGTGTCCGCTACGGTAAGGAAGTGGACGGTGTCATGCAGTACCGCATCATTGATGCTACCGTTGGCCGCCTGATTTACAATGAGCCCATTCCTCAGGATTTGGGCTTCGTGGACAGAAGTGCCCCCGGCCACGAGTTCGATTTGGAGGTTTCCTTCCTGGTCGGCAAGAAGCAGCTGGGCAAGATTATCGACAAGTGCATCCGCAAGCATGGCTTCACCATCGCCACCGAGATGCTCGACCGCATCAAGGCTCTGGGCTACAAGTACTCCACCAAGGGCGCTATCTCCGTGTCCATCGCGGATATGGTGGTTCCCGCTGTGAAGTATGAGCTGGTCAAGGAAGCCGAGGGCAAGGTCGTCGAGATTGAAAACTTCTACCGTCAGGGCTTCATCACCAACGAGGAGCGCTATCGTCTGGTTGTCCAGCAGTGGGAGAAGACCACTAAGGATGTCACCGATGCTCTGCAGGGCAATCTGGATGAGTTCAACCCCATCTACATGATGGCTGACTCCGGCGCCCGTGGTAGTATGGCTCAGATTCGTCAGCTGGCCGGTATGCGTGGCCTGATGGCCGATACCGCAGGCCGTACCATTGAGATTCCCGTTAAGGCAAACTTCCGTGAAGGTCTGACTCCTCTGGAGTACTTCATTTCCTCCAGAGGTGCCCGTAAGGGCATGACCGATACCGCTCTGCGTACCGCTGACTCCGGTTACCTGACCCGCCGAATGGTCGATGTTTCCCAGCAGGTCATTATCCGTGAGCACAACTGCGGCACCAAGGACGGTATCTGGGTCGGCGCGGTCATCCAGAAGGGCGACATCATCGACACCTTCGGCAACCGTATCCGCGGCCGCTATCCTGTCAACGATGTGCTTGACCCCAAGACCGGCGAACTGCTGCACTCCAAGGATGTTATGATGATGCCCGAGGATGCTGCCAAGTTTGAAGCCCACGGCATTGAGAAGATTTATATCCGTACCATCCTCGGCTGTAAGGCTCGCAGCGGTGTCTGCGCTAAGTGCTACGGCATGAACCTTGCAACCTCCAAGGAAGTTGATTTGGGCGAAGCTGTCGGTATCATCGCCGCACAGTCCATCGGTGAGCCCGGTACTCAGCTGACCATGCGTACCTTCCACTCCGGCGGTGTCGCAGGTGACGATATCACCCAGGGTCTGCCCCGAGTCGAAGAGCTGTTTGAGGCTCGCCGTCCCAAGAAGATGGCACAGATTTCCGAAATCACCGGCGTGGTGGCCATCGACGATACCCACCGTACCGCTCTGCGTAACATCACCGTTACCGCTGAGGACGGCGAGGTCAAGGTCTATCAGGTGCCCTACTCCGTGGGTCTGAAGGTCACCCACGGCAAGACCGTCCTCAAGGGTGAGCCCATCACCGATGGTGCTCTGTATCCCCAGGATGTTCTGCGTATCTCCGGTGTGGAGGCTGTTCAGGATTATCTGGTGCAGTCCGTTCAGGCTGTGTATCGTCAGCAGGGCGTTGAAATCAACGATAAGCACATCGAGGTTATCATCCGTCAGATGATGCGCAATATCCGCGTGGAAGAGCCCGGCGACACCAACCTGCTGTCCGGCGCTGTCATGGATGTCATTGAGTTCAACGATGCCAACGATGCTGTGCAGGCACGCATTGATGCCGGTGAGGAAGACTTGAAGCTGGCTACCGGCTCCGTGATTTTGCTGGGTATCACCAAGGCTTCTCTGGCTACCGACTCCTTCCTGTCCGCCGCATCCTTCCAGGAGACCACCAAGGTTCTGACCGATGCCGCAATCAAGGGCAAGGTTGACCATCTGGTTGGTCTGAAGGAGAATGTCATCATCGGTAAGCTGATTCCCGCAGGCTCCGGCCTCATGGCCTACCGCGACTATCAGCCCGGTGCAACTCCCGAGCTGAGAATCCCCGAGTCCATGGTGGAAAACGGCTAAAATGTATCAAAACCGCCCTCATTTGAGGGCGGTTTTTTGTGCCCGGAATCCGACAGCGAATTGGGAAACGGAAGCTATCAGACATCAGTCATCAGTTTTTTGCTTGCTTAAATCGGCGCTTTCACCTAAAGTCACCACACTGACGACTGATGACTACGAGCGTAGCGAGTTAAAGCTTCCTTTACCCACGCAGAGGATACAATTTCCGACCAATCCCCGTTGACGAAGGTGATTTTCGGTGCTATAATATCGAAAAAATACCCCGGACTCATGCGAGGAATACATTATGAAGCGATTATTATTGGTTATTCTTGCGCTTTGCATGCTGCTGACGCTATTCGGCTGCGGAAAGTGCAAACACGAATTTGATAACGGAACCTGCGAAGTGCCTCCCACCTGCATCAAGTGCGGTGCTACCGAGGGCGAGGCTCCCGGTCACAAGTGGGTGCAGGACTCCTGGGTGGAAGCGCCGGTTTGTGCCGTATGCGGACAGAAAGATGCTGCCTTTGTTGCGCCCACCCTTGCCACCCTTGGCCTGAATGCCAATGCCGAGGCAAATGCGGAAATTGATGCGCTGCTGAAAAGCTTTACAAATGATGGCTCCGAGACCATTGCTTCTGTGATGTTTGAACCCGGGGCGGTGGAAAGCGCAGACCGTGCGGGCTTTGTGGTGCGCAGTGTCCGCGTGGATACCTTTATATCCGACCCCGATGTAAATGCCCAAAATTTTGGTGTCGGCATTCTCATTGAGGATGCCAATCGGCTGGACCTGTGGGATGAATCCGTGCAGACCGATGGCAGTCGCTATGTCGGCACCGTGATGCACAACGGCGCCCCCACCGAAATCATCTGCAATGTGGATAGCCGTGTGGCAACCTCGGAAAAAGGGGTGCATATTATTTATGATGTGCGCTGCATCATGCCTCGGGACTACAGCGGCATGATTGTGGGCGTGTATGATGTGAGCCACATTGTCCGATTGGACAAGCTCTGGAATGACGATATGGTTCTGAGTGAACTGGTGGCCAACGGTGTCATCAATGGCAATACGCCTTTCTTCCCCCTGAACTGATTTGCACAGGCACAAATTTCACCATAATCCCCTCCCGGTCATAGGATGACACGGGAGGGATTTTTTTATGGGTGAATATCTGATAACCTTTCGCTCCATCACCTTTGCACAGCGGGGGGAACGGCTGCTTGCAGGTTATGGAATGCGGCTTTACCTGAGCAGGACACCGAAGAACCTGAGCCGGCAGGGATGCGGATACTGTGTGCATCTGTTTACGGACGATATTGCTTCGGCGGTACAGTCTTTGAAAGCTTCCGATGTGCCCATGCGCAAGGTATATCGCAAAACCAATACAGGTCGGCTGGAGGAGCTGTATCTATGATTTATCTGGACAGCGGAGCTACCTCATTTCATAAACCACCTCGTGTGACGGCGGCGGTCATGGAGGCCATGGAGAAGCTGTCCAGCGCAGGGCGGGGCGGCTACGGCGCGGCTATGGGAGCTTCTCGGATTATTTATGATACCCGAGAGGCGGCGGGGAAGCTTTTCAACACGACGCCTGACCGAGTGGCCTTCACCTTCAACTGTACCCATGGCCTGAACATTGCCATCCGAACCCTTGTAAAACCGGGAGCTTCTGTGGCGGTATCGGGATTTGAGCACAATGCGGTTATGCGCCCGCTGTATGCGCTGGGGGCTAAGATTGCGGTCTTCGGGCGGAAACTTTTTGACCCAGATGACACTTTGGAGAGCTTTGCCGCGGTGCTGAAAAATCATCCGTCCTGCGCAATTTTTACAATGGTTTCCAATGTTTTCGGGTATATTTTACCCTATGAAGAAATGGCCGCCATGGCCAAAAAAGAGGGCGTACCGATTATTTTGGATGCAGCTCAGGGAGCGGGGATGCTGCCCATCGACATGCAGGTACTTCAGGCGGACTTCATCGCAGCGCCGGGGCACAAGGCGCTCCTCGGCCCCCAAGGCACGGGAATTCTGCTATGCGGGGCAACCCCCGAGCCGCTTCTGTTCGGCGGAACGGGTATGGAGTCGGCAAGCAAGACTATGCCCGAAGCTCCCCCGGAGCGCATTGAGGCGGGGACGCAGAATGCTGCAGCAATTGCGGGATTGGGGCAGGGGATTGCCTATATCAGCCGAGTGGGGACGGACAAAATATTTGCTCGGGAGCACGCTCTGTGCGAGATGTGCGCCGATGGTTTGGAGGAACTGGGCTATAAAGTCTTCCACGGGCGGTCACAGGCGGCAACGGTGTCCTTTCAGACGGAACGCGACTGCGAGGAGACAGCGGACTTTCTGGCAAGCCGGGGAATTGCTGTCCGGGCGGGGCTTCACTGCGCGCCCCTTGCCCATGAGAGCGCCGGGACACTGGAGGAAGGAACCGTGCGTGTCAGCGTAGGCTATGGCAATACGGTGTCGGATGTGCAGGGACTGCTCAAAATTATGTCTACCGAAAGGCGCAGGAATGTCTGAAATTTATGCACAATTTCTATTGCTTAAATCCGGCACATCCGTTATAATGATACGGATAATAGAATAACTATACCATGGGCGTTTTGCACGCATAAACCGAGGTTATACGATATGGGTATTTTTCAAGATTTTTTACAGCAGATTGTCAGAATGCGCTGGACGGACTATGTGGATATTGCCATCGTGGCGTATATCATCTACCACCTGATTCCGCTCTTCTCCAGAGCCAGCACCAAGCGCATTTCTCTGACGGTAATCTTTATCATTGTCCTGGCGGGTCTGACCGATGCGCTGAACCTGTACACGCTGAATTTCTTCGTGTCCAGCTTTTTGCAGATTGGACTGCTTGCGCTGGTGATTATCTTCCAGCCCGAGCTTCGTCGCCTGTTTGACCACTTGGGCAGCGTGTGGCTTCGCCGCTTCTTTGCCCCCATGCAGAACAGCGCTTTGTCCGACAATATGATTTCCCAGATTGTTTCCGCCTGCGAGGTTATGTCTGCGGAGAAGGTGGGTGCACTGATTGTCTTCACCCGGGAGAACCGTCTGGATGAGTACATTCGCACCGGCACCACAGTGGACGGCAAGGTTTCCGAGCAGCTTATCCGCAATATTTTCTTCCCGAAGGCTGCACTGCACGATGGTGCCATGTTCATCCGTGACGGCCGTGTCACTGCCGCCGGATGTGTGCTGCCCCTGTCCGAGAGCAACCGCCTGTCCGCCGACCTGGGCACCCGTCACCGCGCAGGTGTGGGCATGTCCGAGGTTTCCGATGCAGTGGTGGTCATCGTGTCCGAGGAAACGGGCACCATCTCCGTGGCCATCGGCGGTACCTTGAAGCGTCACTTGGCGCCCCAGACGCTGGAAAAGCTCCTACGCAAGGAGCTGGCGCTGGAGGAGACTCCTGCCCCCAAGCTCCCCCTCGGCCTGGATAAAATCGTGAAGAAGGAGGGGAAGTACAATGAAAAGTAAGCTCAGCAGAGTTCTCTTCTCCTTGGCTCTGGCATTCGGCCTGTGGTGGTATGTCATCAGCGCAGTGAGTCCCGGATTTACGGACACTGTCTACAATATCCCCGTGGTACTGGACGGCGAGAGCGCCCTCAATGACAAGGGCTTCATGATTACCGGGATGTCTGCAAACAAGGTTGCCCTGAAAATTTCCGGCAACCGCTCCAATGTGGTAAAAATCAATTCGGAAAACACCACGGTCCGTGTGGATGTATCCAAAATCAACGAGGCGGGAACCCAGATTCCCATGAGCTTCACCCCCAGCTTCGCCCGTGACTTCAACACGACCGGCATCAATGTGGAGCTGTCCCAGCCGTCCACCATCTTCCTGAATGTCTCCAAGTTCCTTGCCAAGGAAGTGCCGGTGGAGATTCGATGGATTGGCTCTGCCGGTGACGGCTTTATTACGGATCGGGAAAATCGGGTTCTCGACCACAGCGTTGTGGCCATCTCCGGCCCCGAGGAAGTGGTGGATTCCATCACGAAAGCGGTCATTGATGTGGATTTGACCGGGTGCACCGAGTCCATCAGCGAGAATTTTACCTATACACTGTGCGATGAAAACGATGCACCGGTGGATGCCCAGCTGGTGACCACCGATGTGGAGTCCATCCGTCTGGATGTGAAGATTCAGATTGTGCGTGAGATTAACCTGACCTACAATCTGGTGGAGGGCGGCGGCGCAAAGGCAAGCGATGTGACGGTCACGCTGAACCTGACCACACTGCGCGTGGCGGGTAGTGAGTCCGCACTGGACAGCCTTGGCGACACCTTCGCCGTGGGCACTATCAATCTGGCTGAGATTACCCACTCCGGCACGGTCAGCCTGCCCATTACGCTGCCTGCAGGCGTTCGGAATCTGACCGGCGAGAATGAAATTACGGCAGAGGTTACGATTAACGGCCTGTCTACCAAGGAGCTGACCCTGACCAATATCCGTGCCGTCAATGCTCCGGCGGGTACTACGGCGGATATCATCACCAAGTCCATGGTGGTGACGGTCAGAGGAATGACCTCCGCAGTGACCCGCGTGATTGGCCAAAGCATTCGCGTAGTGGTGGATTTGACCGATGCCGAGGTGGGAACGGCTACCTACAAGCCCACCTTTGAATTCGCAGAAGGATTTGAATCACTGGGTGTTCTCCACAGTGAGAGCGTCAGTGTCAGCGTGAAAGAGAAGTAAACTTCAAAAGGGGATTAAATACAATGGTGAAAAGCATGACCGGCTACGGCCGGGCGGTGGAAACTGTAAACGGCAGAGAGTTCACCGTCGAGGTGCGCAGCGTCAATAACCGATATTTAGACTGCACGGTAAAGCTTCCGAGAAGCCTCTCCTTCGGCGAGGATGCAGTCAAGCAGGCTGTGAAGAATGCCATCTCCCGCGGCAAGGTGGATGTGTATATCACCGTCCGCAGCGAGGACGGCGAGCAGGTGAAAATCAGCCTGAACAAGTCCGTTGTGGAGGAATATCTCTGCGCAATGCAGCAGATGGTGGAGGGCTTCGGCGTAAAGGACGACATTTCCGTGTCCACTCTGTCCCGGCTTTCCGATGTATTTACCGTGGAGCGCCCCGAGGTGGATGAGGACGCGCTGCTTGCGGACATGATGAGCGTGGTTTCCAAGGCGCTGAGCGCCTACGATGCCATGCGCTGCACCGAGGGACAGGCACTGGAAAACGACCTCCGTTCCCGCGGTCAGACCATTCTGGGATTCGTGGCTCAGGTGGAGTCCGGCAATGCCCAGACTGTCATAGATTACCGCACCCGGCTTGAAAACAAGCTCAAGGAGGTTCTCGCCTCCACATCCATCGATGAAAGCCGCATTCTCACCGAGGCTGCCATCTTTGCCGACAAGGTTGCCGTGGACGAGGAAACCGTCCGCCTGCGTTCCCATCTTGACCAGATGAACACCATGCTCAGTAGTGGCGGTGCCGTGGGCAGAAAGCTGGACTTCCTGCTTCAGGAGATGAACCGCGAGGCCAATACCATCGGCTCCAAGTGCACCGATGTGCGCCTTGCACGGATTGTGGTGGATATCAAAGCGGAGCTGGAAAAAATCCGCGAGCAGACCCAGAACATCGAGTAATTCATTGGGAGGCACATGGTATGAAGCTTCTGAATATCGGCTTCGGCAGCTGCGTGGCGGCCAATCGCCTGCTTGCCATCGTGGCTCCGGACTCCGCACCCATCAAGCGTGTGGTGCAGGAGGCCAGAGACCGCGGCATGCTCATCGATGCCTCCTTTGGCCGTGCAACGAAGGCGGTGCTTCTCATGGACACCGACCATGTGATTCTGTCCGCCATTGCCCCGGAGAGCTTACTGGCTCGCTGGGAGGATAAAGAAAAAGAAGAAAAAGAGGATGAAACTGCATGAGCAAAGGGAAACTCTTCGTGATTTCCGGCGCTTCCGGAGTGGGCAAAGGAACTGTCCTTGCCAAGCTCATGGAGCGCGATAAGAGCCTGACTTTCTCCGTATCTGCAACCACCCGTCCCCCCAGACCCGGCGAGGTGGACGGCAGGAATTATTACTTCATTTCCCGGGAATCCTTTGAGGAAAGACTTTCAAAGGGCGAATTTCTGGAATACAGCGAGCACAACGCTAATTACTACGGTACCCCCAGGACACAGATGCTCGAAAAGCAGGAGCACGGCTCCGTCCTGCTGGACATTGAGCCAAATGGTGCCAAGCAGGTGAAAGCCACCTGCCCCGAGGCAGTGCTGATTTTCCTGATGCCGCCGTCCATGCAGGAGCTGGAGCGCAGACTCCGCGGACGGGGCGACACTCCCGAGGAGCAGGTGAAGCTCCGCTTGGAGCGCGCCGAATGGGAAATCGAGCAGCGACTCTGGTATGACTATGTGCTTGTGAATGACGATGCACAGCAATGCGCCGATGCGCTCTACGATATTATCGCAAAGAGCGTTTGATAACACTGTAAAAAACCAATATCTTAATTTTTGGAGGAAATAAAAAATGCTGTACCCCCCCGTAGCTGAATTGCTGAAGAATGTGGATAGCCGTTATCTTTTGGTGAATGTGGTTGCCCACCGTGCCCGCCAGATTGCCGCCGAGGCCGAGGCTCTGCAGGAAGACCTGACCGACAAGCCCGTAACGCTGGCCATTCGGGAAGTTGCAGACGGCGAGTTGTCCGCAACCATTAAGGACGAGTATAAGAAATGAGTGCTCCCTCGGGCAAAGCTGCCCGGATTGCGCTGGCAGTTGCCTACGCCATTGACAAGCCCTATTCCTATGCCGTCCCCGCAGGCCTCACCCTTGCCCCCGGTCAGCGGGTTCTGGTTCCCTTCGGACGGGGCAACCGCCCGACGGAGGGAATTGTCCTGTCCGTGGATGACGGCAGTACCGATGGCTTAAAGCCTGTGACGGCGGCGCTGGAGGATACCCCCGGATTGACCCCCATGCAGCTGAAGCTTGCGGCCTTTATCCGGGACAGATACTTCTGCACCTACTATGATGCGGCCAGAGTAATGCTCCCGGCGGGACTGTGGTTCAAAAGCCGCAATACCTACCGCCTGACCGAGGATACAAGCTGGCAGGGGAAGACACTCCGAAAGCCTGCGGCGGCGCAGGTGCTGGAAACGGTTGCATCCTTGGGCGGCAGCGCTACCGATGAAAAGCTTTCCAAAATCTTTACCGCCGATGCGCTGGATGATGCCATTCCCTATCTTCTGCGGAAGAAATGGTTGGCGGCCTCTGCTTCCTATACCCGAAAGCTGGGCGACAAGCGCGAGAGCGTGGTGTCGCTGGCAGTGTCGGGCGAGGAGGTTCTGAGCTTCTGCGCCCGCTCCTCTTCCACCAATTTACAGCGCTCCGTGCTGGAGCTTCTGAGCAAGGTGGGCAGTGCGGCGGTCAAGGATGTGTGCTACTACACAGGCGCGTCAAGCGCTGTCATTAAGCGCTTGGAGAAGAACGGACAGGTGACTCTTTCCAATCGGGAAGTGCTTCGGTGCCGGGAAATCCACGCGGAGAAAATCGAGAGTCTTCCGGTGCTGACCGAGGAGCAAAGCACTGCCTTTGAGGGACTCAAAAAACAAATGCAGGAGGAGCCGGTCAAACCTGCACTGCTGTACGGCGTGACGGGTTCCGGCAAAACCTCTGTCTATATTAACCTTATTTCCGAGTGCCTGCGCCTTGGCAAAACCGCCATCCTGCTGGTGCCGGAGATTGCACTCACCCCCCAGCTTTTGAAGACTATGGTGGGCTACTTCGGCGAGGATGTGGCGGTGCTGCATTCCAGCCTGTCCGCTTCCGAGCGGCTCGACCAGTGGAAGCGGGTGAAGAAAGGGCAGTCCCGTGTGGTCGTGGGAACCCGCTCGGCGGTGTTCGCCCCCACGGAGAACCTGGGACTTCTCATTCTCGATGAGGAGCAGGAGAGCTCCTACCGCAGCGAGGCCAGCCCCCGCTACTGTGCCCGTGAGGTGGCGCTGTGGCGCGGTGTCCATGAGAAAGCATTGGTGCTGCTTGCCTCCGCGACCCCCGGTGTTGTGAGTATGTACCGGGCAAAAACCGGTGTGTATTCCCTCTATACATTGCAAAACCGCTATAATCAGCGTGCCCTCCCCGAAGTGGAAATTGTGGACATGCGGGAGGAACTGAAATCGGGAAATGATCTTTCCCTCTCCCTGAGTCTGCGCCAGCAGATGCTGGAAACCAAAGAGGCGGGCAATCAGACCGTGCTGCTTCTCAACCGCCGGGGCAATTCCCGTGCGCTGGTGTGCGTGGATTGCCGCGAGTCCCCCGACTGCCCCAGATGCAGCGCCCACATGACCTACCACAGCGCCAATAACCGCCTGATGTGTCACTACTGCGGTCACTCCGTGCCCGCGCCTGTGCGCTGCCCCAAGTGCGGCGGCCCTCTGAAGGCCATCGGCACGGGCACTCAGAAGGTGGAGCAGGAGATTAAGAGCGTATTTCCCGACTTCACCCTCACCCGCATGGATACCGATACCGTCAGCGCTGTCAATACCCACGAGAAAATTCTTTCCCGCTTTGCCGATGAAGCGCAGGATGTGCTCCTCGGCACCCAGATGGTTGCCAAGGGACTGAATTTCCCCAAGGTCACGCTGGTGGGCGTGCTGGATGCGGACTTGGGTCTTTACTCCGGCTCCTACATGGCGGCGGAGACCACCTTCGATATGCTCACCCAGGTGGTGGGCAGAGCCGGACGGGGCGAAGCTGCCGGCCGCGCCGTGATTCAGACCATGGTTCCCAACCATCAGATTATGGTTTTGGCTGCAAAGCAGGATTACATGGGCTTTTACAACATGGAGCTGGAAGTGCGCAGAGTGCTGTTCGCCCCACCCTTTGCAGACCGCGCAAGTGTGATTTTCATCGGGCAGGAGGAAACGGCGGTTCTGCGCTCTGCGGTGAAGTTCCGGGACAGCCTGCTGTCTTTCCTGCAGGAAAAGACCTATGCCGAGGAAAACTGTCGGGTTCTGGGTCCTGCGCCCTGCGTGGTGCCGAAAATCAACTATCAGTTCCGCTATCAGCTGACACTGACCGGAAAGTTTACAAAGATTCTCCGTTCACTTCTGTCCTACCTGCTGTGCCAGAGCGGAAAAGACCCCCAAAACCGCAATATTACCGTTTACATGGATACCAACGGTTACGAATAATCGTATCAAGGAGATAGAAATATGGGACTTCGTAAGATTCTCGATATTAAAGACCCGGCACTGCACAAGGTCTGCCGTCCTGTGGAGAAGTTTGACGGGAAGCTGCACAAGCTTCTCGATGATATGCGGGAAACCCTCATCGAGTCCGGCGGCGTTGGCTTGGCCGCCCCTCAGGTGGGCATCCTGCGCCGCGTGGTGCTGGTTGACAACGGCGAAGAAATTCTGGAGCTGGTGAACCCTGAGCTGCTGGAGACTTCCGGTGAGCAGATGGGTGCCGAGGGATGCCTGAGTCTGCCCGGCAAGTACGGCCTTGTGAAGCGCCCGAATTATGCCAAGGTCAGAGCCCGGGATCGCTTCGGCGAGTGGTACGAGGCCGAGGGCACGGAGCTGACTGCCCGCTGCTTCTGCCATGAGATTGACCATCTGGACGGAATCATGTTCAATGAGGTCATGGAGCGTTACCTGACCGATGAAGAGCTGCAAAGAGAGGACTAATATGCGTGTCGTTTTTATGGGCACTCCCGATATTGCCGCTACCTGCTTAAAGCGCATTTTGGACGACGGCTTTGATGTGGTGGGTGTCTACACCCAGCCTGACCGCCCCAAGGGGCGGGGCATGAAGCTCCGGCCTTCGGATGTGAAAGTGGTTGCCCAAGCGGCGGGGATTCCCGTCTTCCAGCCCGAGAACTTTCGGGAGGAGGAGACGGTGCAGGCGCTTCGGGATTTGAAGCCCGATATCTGCGCCGTGGTTGCCTACGGCAGAATCCTGCCTCAGAAGGTGCTGGACATTCCGAAATTCGGCTGCATCAATATTCACGCAAGCGTACTCCCGCAGTACCGCGGCTCCGCGCCCTATCAGTGGGCGGTGCTGGACGGACTGGCGGAAACCGGCGTGAGCGCCATGTACCTGTGTAGGGAAATGGATGCGGGCGATGTGATTGAAGTATCCAAGACCCCCATCGGGGAGAATGAGACCGCCGGGGAATTGCTTGACAGACTGGCCGTGCTGGGCGCGGAACTTCTGTCCGGGACTCTTTCCCGGTTTGCATCCGGCGAGACGGTCACGGCTGTGCCGCAGGATGAAACCAAGGTGAGCTACGCGCCCATGCTGGATAAGAGCATCTGCCCCATTGACTTTACCAAAACCGCCCGGCAGGTGCACAACCATGTCCGTGGCCTGCATCCCTGGCCGGTTGCGACCATGGAGCTTGAGGGCGAGATTTTCAAGATTCACGAAACCGTCGTGGCAGACGGCCACGGCACCCCCGGCCGGATTCTCGGCCTGACCAAGACAGGACTTCTGGTTGCCTGCGGGGAGGGCGCAGTGGAAGTAAGATCCCTGCAAGCCCCCGGCGGCAAGCGGATGAATGCCCCCGACTATTTCCGGGGTCACCCCCTGAAGGCATAATATGGGCGCAAGAGAAACAGCCCTCATGTGCCTCATACAGCAGCGCAGGGACGGCGCCTGGAGTAACGGCAGCTTAAAGCAGCTCATTTCCCGAGACCGTCTGGATGCCCGGGAAGCGGCGCTGGCCTCTCGCCTTGTCTACGGTGTGGTGCAGAACAGGCTCCTGCTTGACTTCTATCTGGAGCAGCTGCTGACACGCAAGGGAAAGCTTCACCCGGCGGTGCGGGATGTGCTGCATCTGGGACTGTACCAGATTCTTCTGATGGATAAGATTCCCGACTCTGCCGCAGTCAACGAATCCGTGAGACTGTGCTCCAAGGTCGCCCCCAGGGAGGCCGCCGGCATGGTCAATGCGGTTCTGCGCAATGCATCCCGAAATCGGGACAGTCTGCAAAAGCCGGTTTCCTACGCGCAGAAATACAGCCATCCCGATGAACTCATCACCCTCTTAAAAGCGAACCTGCCCAAGGGTACCTTGGAGGGAATGCTTATTGCGGACAATGCAATCACCGACACCGTGGTGCAGGTCAACACGCTAAAGGCCACAGCGGAGGATTTGACCTCCCTGCTGGAAGCCGAGGGCGTGATGGTCAAGTGCCATCCGTGGATGGAAAACTGCCTGATTTTAGAGCGCACCGGCAATCTGGAAAAGCTCTCGAGCTTTGCACAGGGACTTTTCTATGTGCAGGATGCGGCATCTAAATTAAGCATATCGTGCGCCGAGCTTCCCAAGGAGGGAGCCAAGGTGCTGGACTGCTGCGCCGCTCCCGGCGGCAAGAGCTTTGCAGCCGCCGTAGCCATGGGCGGCCACGGGGAAATCACCTCCTGCGATGTCTACCCCCACAAGGCGGAATTGATTGCCAAGGGCGCACAGCGCCTGGGACTTTCCAATCTGCGCGAGTGCGTGCAGGATGCCACCGAGTTTGTCCCCGGGTGGGAAAATACCTTTGATGCCGTGATTGTGGATGCACCCTGCTCAGGGCTGGGGATTATCCGCAAAAAGCCCGATATCCGCTATAAGGACTTGAAACCCATGGAGGCGCTGCCCACCTTGCAGCTGACCATTCTGGAAAATCAGAGCCGCTATGTGCGCCCGGGTGGGACACTTCTGTACTCCACCTGCACAGTGCTGCGGCGGGAAAATGAAGATGTGGTGAAGGCCTTCTTGGAAAAGCATCCGGATTTTTCTCTGAAGCAGCTGAATCTTCCTGCCCCCTTTGAAAAAAATACCACCGGGATGCTTACCCTCATTCCCGGGCAATATGATACGGACGGCTTCTTTATCAGCCGTATGGAGAAGAAACCATGAATCTCAAAAACCTGACCCGTCGGGAGCTGACCGATGAACTGAAAAATCTGGGACAGCCCGCTTTTCGCGCGGGGCAGGTCTATACCTGGCTTCACAAGGGTGTGCGCAGCTACACCGAGATGACCAACATCTCCAGGAGCTTACAGGAAAAGCTGGAAAAAGATTTCCCCATCTGCGCGCCCGAGGTGGTGCGGAAGCAGGAGTCTAAAAAGGACGGCACCATCAAATATCTGTGGAAGCTCTCCGACGGCAACTGCGTGGAAACGGTGCTCATGCGCTATCACTACGGCAATACCGTGTGCATCTCCACCGAGGTGGGATGCCGCATGGGGTGCGCATTCTGCGCCTCCACATTGGGCGGGCTTGTGCGAAAGCTGGAGCCTTACGAAATGCTTGACCAGGTGCTGTTTACCCAGGTGGATTCCGGGCTTCCCATTGGACACATCGTGCTCATGGGCATCGGAGAACCGCTGGATAATTTTGACAATGTGATGCGCTTTTTGGAGCTGGTGAACAGCCCCGAGGGAATGAATATTTCCATGCGCCACATCAGTCTTTCCACCTGCGGCCTTGTGCCGAAAATTTATGAGCTGGCCGAGAAGAAGCTCCAGCTCACCCTGTCCGTCTCCCTGCATGCGCCCAATGATGCGGTGCGCGATACCATCATGCCGGTGAACAAGGCATATCCCAGTGATGAGCTTCTGAAAGCCTGTCGGGCTTATTATGAAGCCACCTCCCGCCGGATTTCCTTTGAGTATGCCATGATTGACGGTGTCAATGACCGGGAAAATGACGCCAGGGAGCTGCTGCGGCGGCTGAAAGGTCTTCCCGCCCATTTTAATCTGATTCCCTTAAACCATGTGGAGGAGAGCCCCTTGAAGCCCAGCTCCAAGGCGGCAGTCGCCCGCTTCCAAAAGATTCTGGAGGAGGGGGGCATCCCTGCCACGGTTCGCCGCACCTTAGGCGGCGATATCGATGCTTCCTGCGGACAGCTCCGCCGAAAGTATACCAAGCAGCAAGAAAGATAGAGAGGAAGTGATTGCCATGCAAAGCTGGGGCTTAACCGATGTAGGGTGTGTCCGCAAGCAGAATCAGGATGCGTTCCATATCCGAAAACTGAGCGCAGATGCGCTGCTGTGTGTCGTGTGCGACGGCATGGGCGGCGCCAAGTCCGGCAATGTGGCAAGCACGCTGGCAGTGGATGTATTTGTGCAGGAGGTGTGCCGTAGCTGGGCACCGTCCATGGACTGGGACAGAACCGACCAGGTGCTCAAGAGCGCCGTCCGCCTTGCAAACTTCACTGTCTTTGACCAGGCCTGCCAGTTCCCCGAGTTTAACGGCATGGGCACCACTTTGGTTGCTGCCCTCATTCGGGGAAACCGCGTCAGCATCGTCAATGTGGGCGACAGCCGCGCATACCTTGTCAATGACGAGGGCATCCGCCAGCTGACCGTGGATCACTCCATCGTCCAGATGATGGTTGACCGCGGGGAGCTGACAAAGGAGATGGCTCGCACCTATCCCGGCAAGAATCTGATTACCCGTGCCATCGGCACAGAGAACCTGATTTTGGCGGATATTTTCCGCTACACGGTTTCCAAGGGGGATAACCTCCTGCTGTGCTCCGACGGCCTGTCCAATATGATGGACGACCAGGAGATTCTCTTCGAGGTCGTCTATGGCGAAGACCGCTCCGACTGCTGTCAGCGCCTTCTGGAAATCGCCAAGCTTCGGGGCAGCCCCGACAACGTGACAAGCGTTTTGGTTTCCATCTGATGCAAAACGCCTACCCTGTCACGAAAGGAGTATCTAGCCTATGAACCGTTATATCGGCAGATTGCTGGATGACCGGTATGAGATACTGGAAGTCATCGGTACCGGCGGTATGGCAGTGGTGTACAAAGCCCTGTGCCATCGCCTGAACCGACTGGTCGCAATCAAGATTTTGAAAGACGAATTTTCCGGGGATGATGAATTCCGCCGCCGCTTCCGCGCCGAGGGCGAGAATGTTGCCATGCTCAGCCACCCCAATATCGTGCAGGTGTACGATGTTTCCTCGGTGGATAACTGCAACTTTATCGTCATGGAGCTTATCGACGGCATCTCCCTGAATCAATATATCCAGTCCAAGGGCATCCTCAACTGGAAGGAAACCCTGCATTTTTCCATGCAGATTGCCCAGGGCTTGGAGCATGCCCACAGCCGCGGCATTGTCCACCGGGATATCAAGCCCCACAATGTGATGGTGCTGAAAAACGGCTCCGTCAAGGTCATGGATTTCGGCATCGCCCGGGTTATGACCAAGTCCAACACCCTGACCAAGGAAGCTCTCGGCTCCGTGCACTATATCTCTCCGGAGCAGGCCAAGGGCGGTTTTACGGATAACCGCTCCGATATCTACAGCCTCAGCGTTGTGATGTACGAGATGATGGCGGGGCGTCCGCCCTTTGACGGGGATTCTCCCGTCTCCGTTGCCATCCAGCACATCAACGGCGGTGCTCCCAGACCCTCCACCTATAATCCCAATATCCCCATCGGCCTTGAGCAGATTATTATGAAGGGCATGGCGCTGGAGGTGGGTGACCGCTACAGCTCCGCCTCCCAGATGCTTCGGGATATGGAGGAGTTCCGCAAGAACCCCGCTATTGAATTTGACTACACCCCGGCCAACGGCACGGTGGACAGACTGAAGAAATTCCCCGAGCAGGTACGCCCCAAGAATACCGCCCAGAGGGTTGCCAAGTCCAAGGGCGGCACGGTGACTCCGCCCCGGGCTACCGGCAAGGTTCCCGCCGATTCTATGCGCATCGCCATGTCCGGCACTGCCGTGCAGCCCGGTGCCGATGCCATCCGCCGGGCACAGGAGCGTCGCAAGGCCGAGCAGCACCGCAAGGCTGAGCGCAGCCGTATGGCTGCCGCGGCAATCATTGCCTGCTCCGTGGTGGCGGTTATTGCCATCATCGTGTTCTTAGTCGCCATCTTCAATGGCGCACTGCTGAACCGGGAGTCCGATTTGGTGGATGTGCCCTACCTTGTGGGGCAGTACTATTCGGACGAATTGGTGGCGGAAAACCCAAAACTTGAAATCATTCTGCGCCCCCAGGAATACAGTGACGACTTTGACATCGGGCAGATTCTCAATCAGGAGCCTGCCTCCGGTCAGGTGATGAAGGGCAGCAAGCTCTTTATCACCGTGTCTATGGGTGCGGAGCCACGCACCCCCGTCATGGAGAATTTCATCGGCATTGATATTGAGCAGGTGAAAACATTCCTGACGGAGCATAACTACGGCTTCCTGACCCGCCCGGAACCAAATAACTTCTACGAAGCGGGACAGGTCACCCGCACAGACCCGGCAGCGGGTTTACCCCTGACAGCAGGGCAGACTGTGACATTGTGGGTCAGCTCCGGCCCTCAGACCATGCAGATGCCGAATCTCGTGGGCATGGATGCCCAGACCGCCAAGCAGTATCTGGAGCAGCTGGGCTTCAACAATGTGACGGTGGATGAAGTCTACAATGAGGCACAGGCCGGACGGGTTATCTACCAGTCCCATCCCAAGAAGACCGATGTGGCACTGACTGCGGAAATCAAGCTGGAGGTGTCCAAGGGGCCGAAGCCCAAGGACGCCGAGGAAACCAAACCCACGGAACCGGATGTGCCCATCCTGACGGAGCCTACGCAGCCGCCCCAGCCCTCCGACGGCACCATTTCCATGGCGGTTCATTTTTTCCTTCCCATCCGGTACAGCGCCTACACGGTGCAGATTCAGCAGGGAAGCGAAACCGTAGTGCCCTCCATGGAGATTGCCCCGGGCAGCAACGGCATCAACGCCGAGTTGAAGGGCAAGGGTACCGTCAGCTATGATATCTATATCAACGGCGAGCTTTACCAGACACAGAAAGTGGAATTTAAGTAACATGGAGAAAATGACCGGCCGAATCATTCGGTCTCTAAGCGGCTTCTATGATGTGGCCACCCCGTCCGGGGTGGTCACTTGCCGTGCCCGGGGCATCCTGCGAAAGCAGCACATTACGCCCCTGACCGGTGATATGGCCGAAATCACTGTGGAGAAGGGCAAGGGCATGGTGGAGAAGATTCTCCCCCGCCGTAACAGTTTTGTCCGTCCTGCGGTTGCCAATGTGGATGCGCTGGTGGTGTTCGCCGCCAATGTCAACCCCATCACCGAGCCGTTTCTCATTGACCGGGTTTCCGCCATTGCAGGCAATCAGAATGTGGAAGTCATTCTGTGCGTGAATAAGTGCGACTTAGACCCGGCGGAGGACTTGATTGACATTTACACCAAGGCGGGCTACCGGGTGTTTCCCACCTCCGCCGAGACAGGAGAGGGCGTGCAGGCACTCTTTGATGCCCTGCAGGGCAAGCTCTGCGCATTCACCGGCAATTCCGGCGTGGGCAAGAGCAGTATCCTCAATCGGATTGCGCCGACTCTTCTGCTGGAAACCGGCGAGGTATCCGAAAAGCTTGGCCGCGGTCGCCACACCACTCGCCATGTGGAGCTTTATAAGCTCAATGAAAGCACCTACATCTGCGATACTCCCGGTTTTTCCTCCTTCGATACCGACCAAATGGATATCATTCTGAAAGAGAATTTGCAGTACGCCTTCCCGGACTTTGAACCCTTTGTCGGCTCCTGCCGCTTCCCGGATTGCTCCCATCGGAAAGAACCCGGATGCGCTATCCGTCAGGCCGTGGCCGATGGCGAAATCCAGCCCACCCGCTATGACAGCTATCTGCGCCTTTACGAAAAGGCCTGTCAAATCAAGGAGTGGGAGTTAAAGTAAGCTTTCGCTCGCAGGACACAGGCGACAGCCATCAGGCATCAGTGACAGTAAAATCGGCGCGTACTCCTAAATCACGCACAAAAAACTGATGTCTGAAGCCTGAGGCCTGATGGCGGAAGTTTTACTGTGCCGCAGTGCAATCAAATAAAAATCTCCCGCACCATTTGGTGCGGGAGGTTCGTATTTATTCGGGATTACACAATACCCTGAGCCTTCATGGCATCAGCGACCTTCAGGAAGCCTGCAATGTTGGCACCGGCCACATAGTTGCCCTCCATGCCGTACTTCTTGGAAGCGTTGTCGATGTTATGGAAGATGTTGACCATAATGTCCTTCAGCTTGGCATCGACCTCTTCAAAGGTCCAGCTCAGGCGCTCGGAGTTCTGGGTCATCTCCAGTGCGGAGGTGGCGACACCGCCGGCGTTGGAGGCCTTGCCGGGGCAGAACAGGACACCCTGCTCCTGCAGGTACTTGGTGGCATCCAGCGTGGTGGGCATGTTAGCGCCCTCAGCCACAGCGAAGCAGCCGTTTGCAACCAGCATCTTGGCATCGTCCAGAGTCAGCTCGTTCTGGGTTGCGCAGGGCAGAGCTACATCACACTTGGTAGACCATACGCCCTTGCCCTCGTGGTAGACTGCATTGGGACGAGACTTGGCGTACTCAGTCAGGCGAGCGCGCTTGACTTCCTTAACTTCCTTCAGCAGCTCCACATCAATGCCATCCGGATCGTAAATCCAGCCGGTGGAGTCGGTGCAGGTCACGGGCTTTGCACCCAGCTGCCATGCCTTCTCGATAGCGTAGGTTGCCACATTGCCGGCGCCGGAGACCACAACGGTCTTGCCCTCCAGGGACTTACCATTGCACTTCAGCATTTCGTCGGTCAGGTACAGCAGACCGTAGCCGGTTGCCTGGGTACGGGCCAGAGAGCCGCCGTAGCTCAGACCTTTGCCGGTCAGCACGCCCTCGTACAGGTCGCGGATGCGCTTGTACTGGCCGAACAGATAGCCGATTTCGCGGCCGCCAACGCCGATGTCGCCTGCGGGCACATCGGTATCAGCGCCGATGTACTTGCACAGCTCGGTCATAAAGCTCTGGCAGAATGCCATGACCTCGCGGTCAGACTTGCCCTTGGGGTCAAAGTCGGAACCGCCCTTGCCACCACCGATGGGAAGACCCGTCAGGGAGTTCTTGAAGACCTGCTCAAAGCCCAGGAACTTCAGAATGCTGAGGTTGACGGAGGGATGGAAGCGCAGGCCGCCCTTGTAGGGGCCGATGGCGCTGTTGAACTGGATGCGGTAGCCGTTGTTGACCTGAACCTGGCCCTTGTCATCGACCCAGGGAACACGGAACAGGATGGCGCGCTCGGGAGTTGTCAGCCGCTCGAGCAGAGCCTGCTTGCGGAACTCCTCCTCATTGGCCTCAATAACGACCTTCAGGGAGTCCAAAACTTCGGTGACGGCCTGAATAAACTCGGGCTGGTTGGGGTTCTGGGCTTTGACACGCTCCAGAATTTCATTTACATAGCTCATAGACAGTTGTCCTTTCCTAAAGTACTTACGGGGGCTATTTTAGCAGATGAAAGAAAGAATTGCAATAGCCAAAACTGAAAATTCGACCTGTCAAACTTGCAAAAATACGGCTGTGCAGGGCTTTGAATTGTCAAATCTGCACAACCGTTACAATTTTTGCAAGTCAATCTTTCATTTTGCTCTGGGAACAATCTCATTTTGCAGCGTATCCGCCAAAACTTCCAGCTCCTGCGCGGTGGTGCCGCGGCACAGGGAGACCCGGAAGGAGCTGTCAATCACCTCGGGGGCAACCCGCATGGCCGTCAGCACATGGCTTCGGTGCCCCTTGGCACAGGCAGAGCCTGCACTCACGCAGATACCCTTGTCCTGCAAAATGTTGATGGAATTCTGGGTGGGCACACCGGGAACGGCAATGTTCAGAATGTGGGGTGCTTCGTGGCTTCCGCTGAGGACGATGCCGTCCATGCTGCTTAATCGGGTTACAAGACCGTCCAGCAGCGCTTTCTCCCGGGCAATGTCCGCTTTCAGGCTCTGCGCCCCGACCTTTGCCGCGGCGGCAAAGCCGAAGATGGCGGGGGTACCCTCCGTGCCGGAGCGGTAGCCACTCTCCTGCCCGCCGCCCTGAATGAAGGCGGGGAAGGACTTGAGCCGGGGACTGATATACAGTGCGCCTACGCCCTTGGGGCCGTGAATCTTGTGGGAGGAGACGGTAATCAGGTCAGCACCCAAGGTCTTCGCCTGAAAGGGAACCTTCAGAAATCCCTGAACGGCATCGGTGTGGAAGTATGCGTCGGGGCAAAGCCTGTGGGTGAGCTTCGCCATCTTCTCAATGGGCATCACACTGCCCACCTCATTATTGACCATCATAACGGAAACCAGAATGGTGTCGGGGGTCAACGCGGCTTTCAGAGCATCCGGGGTGATATTGCCGAGACTGTCCGGCTGTAAATAGGTCACGCGAAAGCCGCTTGCCTCCAGTTCCCGGCAGGTGTTTAAGATGGCGTGGTGCTCAATGGCGGTGGTGACGATATGCTTGCCCCGCTTGCCCAGACGATGGGCAGTACCCATAAATGCCCAGTTGTCGGCCTCGGTGCCGCCGGAGGTGAAGAATACTCGGTCAGGCTCTGCACCCATGGCGGCGGCTACATCGGCGCGGGCGGTACGCAGTGCCTTCGCTGCCTCCATGCCGAAGCTGTAGAGCGCGCTGGGATTGCCCCAGTTCTCGGTCAGCGCGGCGGTGACCGCCTGCACAGCTTCTTCACAGGGCTTTGTCGTTGCGGAATTGTCTAAGTAAATCATGTTGCTCCTAGTTATGAATACATTGAATGTAGTGTTCGTTAATCGGTTAAATCTTAGGCATCAGGCATCAGGCATCAGGATTCAGACATCAGTTTTTATACATGTAAACAAGAAGTCTGCACCGATTTTACGGCCACTGATAACTGACAACTGCGAGCGAAGCGAGCTACTTCCCCACGCAGAACCGCTCAAAAATTCTGGCGGTGATATCCTCTCTTACGGTGCCGCCGGTGACCTCACCCATGGCGGCCATGGCTTCCTCCACATCCGTCAGCACGGCATCGGGAGTCATGCCTAGCTTGAGCCCCTGCAGCGCACGCAGCATGGCTTCGTAGCTTCTGCGGCAGGCATCATACTGCCGGGGATTTGTGAGCACCGAGCCGTCACAGGGAAGGCTCCCTTCAAACATTTCATCCAGACACCCGGCCAGCTGGTCGAGACCTTTTCCCTCTTTCAGACTCACGCAGATGATGTGCATGAAAGGCAGCTCCGCCGGCTGCACAACCTGACCTAAGTCGGTTTTGTTGATGAGGGCGATGGCATTGGGGGCATCCAGCGCGGCGTTGCAGATTTCTCTGTCTTCATCGGTAAGTGCCCGGGAGCCGTCACACAGGAAGATGACGAGGTCGGCATCCTCCATGGCTTTTCGGGAACGCTCCACGCCCATGGCCTCCACGGTGTCCCGGGTCTGCCGGATGCCGGCGGTGTCAATGAGCCGCAGGCGGGTAGTGCCCACCATGACGCTCTCCTCCACGGTGTCACGGGTGGTGCCGGGGATATCCGTGACGATGGCACGGTCAAAGCCCGCAAGGGCATTCATCAGGCTGCTTTTGCCCACATTGGGGCGCCCGACGATGGCGGCGGACACACCGTGACGCAGAATCCGCCCCTGCCCATAGGTGGAAAGAATTTCATGCAGCGCCTTGGCATCGTTTCGTAGGGAGAGTGCATAGTTTTCCAGCCCAAAGTCCTCTATATCCTCATCGGGATAGTCGAGTACCGCATGGAAATGGCTGCACAGGTTCACAAGGTCATCGTAAATGGGCAGAAAACGCTTTCTCAGGCTCCCACCCACCTGACCGGCGGCGTTGGCGGCGGCATCGGCGGTGTCGGCTTCAATCAGGTCAATGACCGCCTCCGCCTGTGTCAAGTCCAGCTTGCCGTTTAAGAATGCACGCTTGGTGAATTCACCCCGCCCGGCGGGTTTTGCACCGCTGCGGTAGAGGGCGTCCAGCCCGGCGGCCAGCACGGCGGGAGAGCCGTGGCAGTGAAATTCCACGGTGTCCTCTCCGGTGTAGGTGTGGGGCGCGCGGGAGCAGACAGCCATGCAGTTATCAATGATGCGCCCGTCTTTATCTAGAAGATTTCCTAATATCAGCTTGCGTTCCGGGGCATCGCACAGGGGCTTCCCGTTTTGGGGTTTGAAGACCTTGCCCGCAATCTCGGCACAGTCGTCGCCGGATAAGCGCAGGATGCCGATGGCGCTGACCTGCATCCCGGTGGACACAGCAGCAATGGTGTGTGACATGTTATATCATCCTTTGTTGTGTAAATAAGGAAGCTTTAGCTCGCTTTGCTCGCAGGACACAGGCGACAGCCATCAGGCATTAGTGGCTGTGAAATCGGTGCATACCGTTTGGATTTGCATACGAAAAACTGATGCCTGAATCCTGATACCTGATGCCGGAAGCTTTAACGGCTACGCCGTTAAAGCTTCCTTTACTCCACTTCTCCGAAATCCAACGGATTCTCACTGGTCAGGAAGTGCAGCAGCAAATATGCACAGTTGGCGGCGACTTTTTCCTCCCGCAGGATTCTGCGAACCTCGGCCTTATCTGCCAGCACCACCTGAATATCCTCGCTGTCCTCCTGATGAGCGGAGGTGGGTTCACCCTCGCAGAAGCCGTAGGCGGTGGCGCAGCTTTCGTCCGTCATGCCCACGGTGTTGAAGAACGGGCGGCTCATGGCACCCGCCTCCACAGGGTTGAAGCGCAGCCCGGTTTCTTCGTACATTTCCCGAATGGCGGCGGACTTGAAATCCTCGCCCTTTTCCATCAGCCCGGCGGGAAGTTCGTATACAAAGCTTCCGATGGGATAGCGGAACTGGCGAATCAGAACCACCTTGTCGCCGTACAGACCGAAGATAACTACGCCGTCCGGGGGATTTTGCCCGGTGACGGCTTTCAATGTGGCAATGTCCGGATTTCGGGAGGTCATATAGTAAGGCGAGACACTTCCGTCCCGGTGAATGGCCTCCAGCTCATAGTAGCTCAGAAAGCGCGATCCGACCTTCTTTTCAATCTTGCCGATACCGCTCATGCATATCCCCTCTTCTGTGAAAAATTACCTATACTATAGCATTTCCTGTGTCCAAATGCAACCGAAAGCGCACGGTGCATAAAACCTTTCCCATGTGGGAATCCTTACCGAAGAAAAACGAAAAGGAGGATTGCCGTGGATAAGCCGATGTATTCCGGAGAATTGACGGATGATGCCATCCGCGCAGTCTTTGAGGGGGCGGGGGACTTCGTGGTGCGGCCTCTGCACTGCGGCCCTTGGAATCTGGTAGCCTATGCCATTGACGGCCTGACCTCCGGGGGCGATATCTCGGATTATGTCTTCAAGCCCATCACGGAGCATCTGAAAGGGGACACCATGGAATCTCTCTATGAGAAAGCCCTTCATGGTGCGGTGTACAACAGTGTGGCGGATGTATGCAAGGATTTGGAGGATGTGGCGCTGAAGCTGGTCAACGGATTCTGCGTGGTGCTGTTCCCGGGGGTCGGTGCACTGGCCTTTGAGGTCAAGACCTCCGACAAGCGCGGCCCCTCTGCTCCCGAGGTGGAGAACACCGTCAAGGGCGCCAAGGATGCCTTCGTGGAGACGGTGCGCTCCAATACAAGCTTGCTCCGTCGTCACCTGCGCACCCCTGCGCTTCGCCTCTTTGAAACCAAGGTGGGAAGACGCTCTTTAACCAATGTCTCCGTGGTCTGGATTGCGGGACTGACCAATGAGACACTTGTGGAGCGGATGAAAGCGCGTCTTTCTTCTATTGATATTGACGGATTTCTGAGCCCGGCGGCAGTGGAGGAATATGTAACCGGAAGCCGGGCGACGGCGTTCCCGCTGATGCAGTATACCGAGCGGGCGGATATGTTTGCCCGGGGACTGCTGGATGGGCGCGTGGGACTATTGGTGGATGGCCTGCCGCTGGGTTATCTTGCTCCGGCGGATTTGGGCTTTCTGATGGAGAGTCCGGAGGACTTTGGCCGTGACTATGTGCTGTCTTCGGCGGTACGGGTTCTGCGCTATGGAGCCATGCTTGTCAGCCTGCTCCTGCCCGGGGTGTATGTTGCCATGGCGGACTTTCACCAGCAGATGATTCCGCTGTCTCTGCTGCGCTCCATCATTGAGAGCAAGGCGCAGGTGCCCTTTTCCACCGTCACGGAGGTGTTAGGTCTACTCATTGCCTTTGAGCTGCTGCAGGAGTCGGGCATCCATCTGCCCCAGGCAGTGGGACAGTCGGTGTCTACCATCGGCGGTATTGTGGTGGGCACGGCAGCGGTGGAGGCAGGGCTCATTTCTCCGGCGGCACTGATTGTGGTGAGCATTGCGGGCATCGGGGGCTTCGTCCTGCCCAGCCGGGATTTGGCGGACGGAATTCGGGTGTGGCGGTTTGCACTGGCGGTTCTGGGCGCGTTTGCGGGACTGTTTGGCGTGTGCGCGGGGCTTACGATTCTGCTGGTGCATCTGGGAGAACTGACCTGCTTGGATGTACCGTTTCTGGCACCCTTCCACAATGGCTTTCAGGCGAAACCTGTGCGGAAACGGCTGAAATTTGACTTGTTTCGGTTCACTGCCCTGCACCCGCAGGATATCAGGAGGCAGAAATGAAGAAAGTATACCCGGCGGTGGCGGCGGTGCTCTGTCTGTGCCTTTTTGCCGCGGCACCCAAGACGGATTTGGGAAGCCTCAAGCCGGTGCGGCTGGTGCAGGTCACCACCGGCGGCCCCATGCTGCATCTGCGGACGGACACGGGGCTTTACGGCGAGGGCGTGGATTTCGGGGCGGCGCTTAAAGATTTGTACCGTACTTCACCCGGACAGGTCTATCTGGAGACGGCGGACTTCCTGCTGGTGACACCCGTGACGGTAAAAGTATTACCGGAGCTGAAGCAGGTTCTTCGTCCGGGCACGGAGGTTGCATTGATTTCCAGCCTGGTGGAGGGGGAAAAAGCGGCGGAGTTTTTAAGCGCACACCCCGGGGGCGTGCCTCTGCGCAAGGCGGGGGAGCATACTGTCCTGCCCAGACTGAATACCGAGGGGGAGCGATATGTTCTGGAGGAGTAGACAGAATTCGGATGCGGCACGCGCCGGATTCTGCGCAGGGATTGGGCCGATTCTGCACACCGCTGCCGGGTGCCCGTGGTATGCAAGCGCTGGCCTGTTCCTGCTGCTGTGTGCTGTGGATGCCTGTGCAAATCCAAAGCCTGTGCCCGGTGCGGTGGGAATTGTCAGGGAGCTTTGGAATACCCTGATGGCTGCGACGGTGCTCAGCTGGCTGTGCAGCTACTGGCCGATATTCCCATCCTATGCGGTGGCGGTCAGTGCGGTGGTGCTGAGCCTGTGGATAAACGGAAAGCCGGCAGAAGCATCCATGCGTGCATGGGGTGTGGCATTCTATATGATTACAGCTCTGCTGCTGGGTGTACTCCTTTCTGCTGTGGGAGATGTGGAAATAGGAAATCTTCTGCCGCCTTTTACTCCCGGAATGGGCGCCGTGGCGGCTTTTGGACTGCTGCTTGCGTTCCGCTTTGGCGGCGGGAAGGTTTGCTACGGCGCGGCACCCGTGTGTTCTCTGATTTCAGTGGGTGTTCTGGGTGCAGGGATAGCCCTGCCTTTTTATGAGCTGAGCAGGAGTATTCGCTTTCTTGGGGTAGCACCGAGATTTGAGGCGCTGTGCGCCTGCGCCATGACCATGAGCCTGCTGATTGGCCTGACGAAGCTGCTGGGCAGCGAAGAGGTAACCACGGCGCAGGGCTGGATGAAGGCGATGAAAGCAGTGTGGACGCTGACGCTGTGGTATCTGGGCGTCAGACTGCCTGCGGAGGTTTTGTGTCTGGGGTTGATTCTTTTATGGATGGTTCCGTCACTTCTTGGCAATCGTGTGGAGATGAAATTGTGTACAGGAAAAACCTTGAAAAAAAGGAAAAATGAGGATTGACAAAATAGATACAAAATGTTACAATACCAGAGCTATCACAAAGCGCACTATCCGGACGAAAGAAAATTTGCAAAAGATGTAAATTCATTCTTGACAGGGACGGCTCAATGTGGTAATATAGCAAAGCTCTCGGCGGGAAGTCGAAAGCAGTCTGTACCTTGTAAATTGAATAACGATAAGACGAAATGAACACCTTGGACAATTAAAATGGAAATTGTTTAAGCGTAAGCGAAAACGACCAACGAAAATTCTGAAGTATATTGCTAGAAGCAAATATT
>JAZRVX010000043.1:0-2517 GCA_045599455.1 Faecousia sp.
ATTCCCGCTGACCCGGATGTAAAGAACTTTTCCTATACCATCGTGGACGGTGAGGTTTACTATCGGCAGAACAGTATCATGACAAAGCCCGATTTGAACGCAACTGCCAAGGAACGCGCCAAAGGCATGGTAGAGCTCAGAAACTGTGTACAGAAGCTGATCGGTCAGCAGATGGACGGCTTTATCTCCGATGAGACTATTCGTGAAACACAGGCGGAGCTTAACACCCTCTATGACAGTTTTACCGCAAAATACGGGCTTATCAATTCCCGTGCCAATGCGCTGGCCTTTGCCGATGACAGCTCCTACTATCTCCTGTGCTCACTGGAAGAGCTGGATGAAGACAAGAACCTGAAACGCAAGGCGGATATGTTCACCAAGCGCACCATCAAGGCACATGAGGTCGTGACAAGCGTGGATACCGCTTCGGAGGCTCTGGCACTCTCCATTTCCGAAAGAGCCTGTGTGGATATGGAGTATATGTCCTCCCTTACCGGAAAGGACGAAGATACGCTTGCCTCCGAACTGCGCGGCGTGATTTTTCAAAATCCGGAAAATAAGCAATGGGAAACTGCCGACGAATACCTCTCCGGAAATGTCCGCGAAAAACTGCGTATTGCGCAGTCAGCACAGAACCTTTATGAAGGGAACTATGCTGACAATGTGGAGGCGCTGAAAGCAGCCCAGCCCAAAGACCTTGATGCTTCTGAAATTGAAATCCGGCTCGGTGCAACGTGGATCGACCCGGAATATATCCGTGAATTCATGTGGGAGACCTTTGAAACACCGTTCTATCAGCGGCGTATGATCGACGTGAATTATTCCTCCTTTACGGCTGAATGGAACATCAAGAACAAGAATGCCGTCAGCTACAATAACATTGCTGCCTATATGACCTACGGTACGGAACGGGCAAACGCCTACAAGATTCTGGAGGACACCTTAAATCTCCGCGATGTGCGTATCTACGACACCAAGTACGATGCGGACGGAAAGGAACGCCGTGTGCTGAACAGCAAGGAAACCACACTTGCACAGCAGAAGCAGCAGGCTATCAAAGATGCTTTCCGTGACTGGATATGGAAAGACCCGGACAGACGGCATGATCTGGTTACAAGGTACAACGAGCTTTTCAATTCCACCCGCCCCCGTGAGTATGACGGCAGTCACATCACTTTCTCCGGCATGAACCCGGAAATCCGACTGCGGGAGCATCAGCTAAACGCCGTTGCCCATATTCTCTATGGCGGCAATACGCTGCTGGCACACGAAGTGGGCGCAGGCAAGACCTTCGAGATGGTCGCTGCCGCTATGGAATCCAAACGCCTCGGTATGTGCCAGAAATCGCTTTTTGTTGTACCGAACCATTTGACCGAACAGTGGTCGAGTGAGTTTTTACGACTGTATCCTTCGGCAAATATCCTTGTGGCTACGAAAAAGGATTTTGAACCGAAAAATCGCAAGAAGTTCTGTGCCCGTATTGCCACAGGTGACTACGATGCAGTCATTATCGGACACTCGCAGTTTGAAAAGATACCCGTTTCCATGGAGCGACAGCAGAGGCTTTTGGAGGAACAGATCTATGAGGTGGAGGAAGGTCTGCGCGAGCTGAAGGAACAGAGGGCTGAACGTTTTACGATCAAGTCACTGGAACGAACAAAGCGTGGGCTGGAAACCAAACTCAAAAAGCTTCAGGACAGCACCCGTAAGGATGACGTCGTGACTTTTGAGCAGCTCGGTGTAGACCGGCTGTATGTAGACGAAGCGCACAATTACAAAAATCTGTTCTTGTACACCAAAATGCGGAATGTCGCCGGGTTATCCGCCACCGATGCGCAGAAATCTTCGGATATGCTTCTGAAATGCCGATATATCGACGAGATCACCGACAGCCGCGGCGTGGTATTTGCAACCGGAACGCCCGTCAGCAACAGCATGACGGAGCTTTATACCATGATGCGCTATTTGCAGCACGATACAATCCGTGGGAAAGGACTGGCGCACTTTGACTGCTGGGCTTCCACCTTTGGAGAAACGCAGACGGCTATTGAGCTTGCCCCGGAGGGTACCGGCTACCGGGCAAGGACGCGCTTTGCCAAGTTCTTCAACCTGCCGGAGCTTATGACGCTGTTCAAAGAGGCCGCGGATATTAAGACTTCCGATCAGCTAAATCTACCGACGCCCACGCCGATCTATCATAACGAAGTGGCACAGCCTACGGAAATCCAAAAGGAAATGGTACAGGAGCTTTCGGAACGAGCCGCTAAAGTCCATGCGCAGCTTGTAGACCCCAGCACCGACAACATGCTGAAGATCACGTCGGACGGGCGTAAGCTCGGCCTTGACCAGCGTGTTATCAATCCCGACCTGCCGGACGATCCGAACAGCAAGGTCAATATGTGCGTGAACAACATCGCGCGTATTTATGAGGAAGGAAACGCGGACAAGTTGACACAGCTCGTGTTTTGCGACCTCTCGACACCGAAAACAGCTCCCGTGCAGAGAGCTGCAAAAACA
>JAZRVX010000044.1:0-1136 GCA_045599455.1 Faecousia sp.
CTTTGCGGGCAGCGAACTGATGATTCTGCTGGTGGGCAGCCTCGTCAGCTTCATCGTCAGCCTGATTGCCATCCGCGCCCTCATGCAGTATGTGCGCAACCATTCCTTCTCCGCCTTCGGCGTTTACCGCATCGTGCTGGGTATCGCCGTTCTGGTCTACTTCTACTTTATTTAATAAGGAGCGTACACCATGGAATACACAATCGAAAATGAATACTTAAAGGTCACGGTCACCACTTGGGGTGCGCAGGTCAAGGGCGTCGTGCGCAAATGCGACGGCGTGGAGCACATCTGGAATGCGGATAAGTCCGTCTGGGGCTACCATGCGCCCATCCTTTTCCCCCATGCGGGCAAGGTGGTGGACGGCATCATCGAGGCCAAGGGCGGAAAGTACGAATCCGGTCAGCATGGCTTTGCAAGACTTATGGAGCACAGCTTTGTGGATATGACCGCCGATACCATCGTGCTGGAGCTGTGCTCCAATGAAGAGACCCTTAAGAAATTTCCCTATGAGTTCCGTCTGGTGTCCACCTTCACCATCGAGGGCGACACCCTGCACCACACCCTGACGGTTGAAAATCTGGACGAGGAGAAGCTGCCCTTCGGCATCGGCTATCATCCCGCCTTCACCGTGCCCTTTGATGATAAGCATACCTTCTCCGACTATGAGTTCCGTTTCTCTGAAATGGAGTCGCCTTTGTGCATCAACTGCCTGCCCAAGGGTCTGGTGCACGGCGATAACTACTACTTAGGCACGAATCTGACCTCCATCCCCCTGACGGAGCATCTGTTTGACAATGATTCTTTCTGCATGGTGAACCTTTCTTCCGAGAAGCTGGGCATTTACGAGAAGGACACCGGCCGCGGCGTGGTCTGCGACATTTCCTCCTTCCCCTACTGCCTGATTTGGAGTAAGCCCGGTGTGCCCCACTTTGTGTGCATCGAGCCTTGGAACAGCCTGCCCCCCCCCGAGAACGGTACCTCCGATTGGAACACAAAACCCGCCGCCGCCGTGCTCCCCCCCGGCGAAGCCTGGTCTACGAGCTTAAGCACTACCTTCGTGAGATAAAAAACCGTCCCACTGCTGACATTCACGGCGGTGGGATTTGACTGCAATAATAGGTAGGTGAACTTGC
>JAZRVX010000045.1:0-1443 GCA_045599455.1 Faecousia sp.
CGGCAGACATTCCCGTCCGGCCTATGGCCAGCCGTGAAAGACTGCTTCGGGCTCCACGGCCACTCCGCCTTCGGCTCCGTTGGCAAAGATAAGCGGTGTCGGTCAGCAGCCGATTGTTCCGCTGCGCTCCAAATCGTCAGCTCACCGACCCTTCTCATTGGCTCCAGGCGGGCAAGACTGTTGACATTCTTCGCTGCGCTTCGAAGTCCACAGACTTGCTTCCGCCTTCCGCACTGCCTCGGCAACAGGCACACCTGTTGCCTGGCTTCTCAACCCCCGGCCTTCGGCCACCCCCTTTCAGGGGGACCTTGCTGCCTCCGGCAGCGGCAGCCTGCGGCTATGCCCACCCGCCCGGCGATGCTGGCTGCGGTGACTTCGTCACCTTCGCCAAGGCCGCCCTTCCCGTGGCCGGCCGACTACCGGCTGGCGCCGGTCATCGTGCCGCTGTTGTGGATAGTGATGTTGCTGACGGTGGTAATACTGTTTATCGATATTGCCAATCGCAGTACCAGTGCGGATGTATTGTCTTTACTATAGGTGGTATTGCTATATACATTGATTTGGTACAATGTCCGTACCTCTCTCTTGCTACTGTATGTACTGCAATAGAGGATTTCGATACTTTTTATGATTCCCGCCTGACGGCGAAATTTTGCGTAGTGGTATGCGAAGGTCAGTGCCAGGCCTCCGTTGTCGGGCACTCACTACGGCCAACAGTGTCCGTGCAGTGCGAAGGGACAATGCGGTCAGCAGCGGCCGTTTCGTCGGCCACAGGCCGCCAAAACCGCCTTGCTGGGTCTATTATGCTCCTCGATGTCGGCACAGCCGCCACCGAAGAGCAGGGATAAATGGAAAAAGGTATGCGAGACAGAGTCGGCAAAAGCCGCCTCAGACTCGCTTCAATTTATCCCCCAACCCCAGGGAGATGAACGGCCAGGCACCTCTCTTCGTAGCACCGTCAGTGCGGTGCGCCGCGCCTTAGACATAACGCGTAATTGTGTAACGGCCGCACAATCCCCACCCACAAAACCGAAGCCGTTACACAACAAGTCGTTATGTTAAGGGGCTGCATTCGTACCTCTTATGACCGTCAGTGAGTGTGCCTGTCCGAAGAGTCCGTCGCTGTAGGAGCAGCCCGCTTCAAGGGGAAGCCACACCCTTTTCCCCGTCAGCGGGCTGCGGACTGCCTTCGCAGTCCATCAGCGTCCTGCCACGTATGGACCATTATCGGCAACTTCAATGTCCCCACCTCGCTCGATGGCGGCGGACTCTATGCCCTCCACTCCACGAAAGCACCTCCCTCGCTGCGCTCCTCCGGCACTTTCGTTCCGTTCCCGGGCGGGTCGCTGCGGCTGTGACTCCTTGTCGCTCGCAGGCTCCCGACAAAGAGTCAAGAGCCTCCGCTCCTCGGTAATTCATATCTACACCCCCGTAGCCCCCTCA
>JAZRVX010000046.1:0-1227 GCA_045599455.1 Faecousia sp.
TCCAAGCCAACATCCTAGCTGTCAATGCAGTGCAACCACGTTTGCTTAACTTAGCGTGAATTCCGGGACCTTAGCCGCAGGTCTGGGTTATTGCCCTCTCGGCAACGGATATTAGCACCCGCCGCCTCTCTCCGGCGCATCGTCTTCAAGCATTCTGAGTTTGTCAGGAATTGGTAGGCGGCGAAGCCCCCGCATCCTATCAGTAGCTTTACCTCTTGAAGACTGACGCCAGGCTGCCCCTAAAGGCATTTCGGGGAGTACGAGCTATCTCTCAGTTTGATTAGCCTTTCACCCCTACCCTCAAGTCATCCAGAGCCTTTTCAACGGCTATTGGTTCGGCCCTCCAGCGCCTGTTACGGCGCCTTCAGCCTGCTCAAGGGTAGATCACAAAGTTTCGCGTCTGCTTCCACTGACTAAACGCCCTCTTCGGACTCGCTTTCGCTTCGGATCCGGGGCTGAACCCCTTATCCTCGCCAGTGAAACGCAACTCGTAGGCTCATTATGCAAAAGGCACGCCGTCACCCCTCAAAGGGGCTCCGACCGCTTGTAAGCGCACGGTTTCAGGTTCTATTGCACTCCTCTGTTCGAGGTTCTTTTCACCTTTCCCTCACGGTACTGGTTCACTATCGGTCTCTCAGGAGTATTTAGCCTTGGCGGATGGTGCCGCCGGGTTCAGACAGGGTTTCTCCGGCCCCGCCCTACTCAGGATCCCACTGGGCGCACGCCCGCTGCCGGATACGCAGCTTTCATGCTCTTCGGCCATACTTTCCAGAATTGTTCTCCTAGCAAGCGTGTCTGCCGTCTCGTGGTCCTTCAACCCCGGAGGTGCCGTAACACCCCCGGTTTGGGCTTCTCCGCGTTCGCTCGCCGCTACTTGCGGAATCACTGTTGTTTTCTCTTCCTCCGGGTACTTAGATGTTTCAGTTCCCCGGGTTGGCCCCGTTCTCGGTAGCATCTCTTCAAGATGCTGGGTTCCCCCATTCGGACATCTCTGGATCTCGGGATATTTGCTCCTCCCCAGAGCTTTTCGCAGCTTGTCACGTCCTTCTTCGCCTCTGAGAGCCTAGGCATCCCCCGTACGCTCTTACTTGACTTTCTCGTCTCGAGTTAAATTGTAAAAGTTCTCTATATCTCTATAGATCTATATACGTTTGATTCTAGCGTCATATCTCTATGACTTCTTTCTTCTCTTTTCTCCTATATGTCTCTTTTCCCAATATGTCAAAT
>JAZRVX010000047.1:0-20610 GCA_045599455.1 Faecousia sp.
GTTCAGGTGACGATATACCTTGGGCTTAATCAGCACCTGATATTCATCGGCAGGCTGACCGTTCTCGTCCAGCCGGACTGCGCCAATCTGGATAATCTCACCGCGGATGGCAACCGGGAGCTTTTTCTGTGCGGAGGGAGAGCCGGGCCAGGGCTGATTCCACTCCATATCCATGACAATGTAACTCATGGGCAAACCTCGTTTTTTATTACAAACTATTGTATATAGTATCACATGTATGGGGATTCTGTAAATATGAAATTGCAAAGTCGGAAAAGTTTCTGTGTAAACGGAATCTTTAACGGCGTAGCCGTTAAAGATTCCGTCATCAGCTATCAGACATCAGTCATCAGTTTTTTGCCCGTTTATTTAGGACAATGCACCGATTTTACTTTCCCTGATGCCGGATTCCGTAAACACGAAAATCGCCGCAGAGGAACCTCTGCGGCGATAAATCGGAAAAAGGAATTACAGCTTGTCGGCGACCAGGGACAGAGCTTCCTCGTCTGCAACCAGAATGAAGTTGGGATGCAGCTGCAGGATGGAGCCGGGAGCCTGAGGACGGATGGGGCCAAAGAAGCAGTCCTTCACAGCCTGAGCCTTACCCTTGCCGTTGCACACCAGCAGGACGGTCTTGGCCTTCATAATGCCGCCGATGCCCATGGTGTAGGCGTGGGTGGGCACATCCTCGCGCTTAGCGAAGAAACGCTGGTTGGCATCGATGGTGGAAGCGGTCAGCTCAACCTTGTTGGTGCCTTTCTTGAATTCATCGCAGGGCTCATTGAAGCCGATGTGACCGTTGGGTCCCAGACCCAGCAGCTGCAGGTCTGCACCGCCGAAAGCATCGATGACAGCATCGTAGCGGGCGCACTCGCCCTCGGCATCGGGGTTCATACCGTTGGGGATGTTGCAGTTTGCCTGATTGATGTTCACATGGTCAAACAGGTTGTCGCGCATAAAGTATGCGTAGCTCTGGTCGTGATCCTTGGTCAGACCCACATACTCGTCAAGGTTCACGGTCTTGACCTGAGAGAAGTCCAAATCGCCGGCCTCATACTTTTTGATGAGCTCCTTGTAGGTGCCCACGGGGCTGGAGCCGGTTGCCAGACCCAGAACGCAGTCGGGCTTCATCTGCACCTGCGCGGCAATGATGTTGGCAGCCTTGCGGCTGACATCTGCGTAGTCCTTTGCTCGAATAAGTCTCATACGAATAATCTCCCTCTTATAAAATGTGTCTTTTTCAACGAGCCGTTGAATTCACGCTTGTATTATATCATCATAATCACTAATTGTATAGTCCTAAATCTCACTTTTATAGGGAAGAAATACAAATCTGGCCTTGCTTTTTATAATTATTCTGGCGCTGTTTTTATTGCCAGATTTCTCTATAATAATTCCAACATCTTCCGGGAGGGAAAACTATGAAATCTAAAATTACCGTCCGTGACATGGCACTGACCGGGCTGCTCGCTGCCCTGACTGTGGTGGGAAGCACTATCCGCATTGCCGTTCCTGCCGTTGTGGGCACCAATGCCATTCACCTTGGGAATATTATGTGTGCTCTGTCGGGTCTGCTGCTGGGGCCATGGTTCGGCGGCCTGGCCGCCGGTTTGGGTTCCGCCATCTATGATATGATGAATCCGGCCTACATCTCCGATGCATGGATTACATTTCTGACCAAATTTGCCAACGGCTGTGTGGCCGGTCTGGTAATCGGAAAAAGCAAGGGTGACTTCGGCTATCCCCGCGCTGTCCTTGCCAGCGCCGCCGGTGCGGTTACTTATGCGCTTTTGTATTTTGCCAAGACATGGTTCTACAGCGGTATGTTCATAAAGGGTCTGACCTTTGAGGCTGCCGCCGTCATCACCGCGGGTAAAATCCCCGCTACCACCTTTAATGCCGTAGTCGCAGTCATCTTTGCCCCCGTGCTGGGCATGGCAATCTGCAAGGCGCTGAAGAAGAATAATTTGTTGGGGTAAAGGAAGCTTTAACTCGCTTCGCTCGTAGTCATCAGTCGTCAGTCATTAGAGTGGTGACTTTAGGTGAAAGCGCCGATTTAAGCGGGCAAAAAACTGATGACTGATGTCTGATAACTGATGACTGAATCTTTAACGGCTACGCCGTTAAAGACTTCCTTATCCGCGTTTCCAATGTCAAAAAAGGCACTGCGCATTTGCGCAGTGCCTTTGCTTATTGATAATCAAACGGCGTGGCCTTTGGACTTGATGACGGAGATAACACTGTCCACATACTCGGCGCAAATTTCCTTGCTCTCGGCCTCCACCATCACGCGGATGACGGGCTCGGTGCCGGATTCACGCACTAAGATACGGCCGGTGTCACCCAGCTTGGCGGCCACATCTGCCACGGCTTTCTGCACATCGGGGTCATTCTGAGCCTCGGGCTTGCTGACCACGCGGATATTTTTCAGCACCTGGGGGTACATGGTGAAGCCCTCGCACAGCTGGCTGAGGGTCTTCTTCTTCTCCAGCATGGCCTCCATGACCTTGAGGGAGGTCAGAATGCCGTCGCCGGTGGAGGCATAGCGGCTGAAAATGATGTGGCCGCTCTGTTCACCGCCCAGACGGTTGCCGTTGAGCATCATGTGCTCATAGACATATTTGTCGCCGACTTTGGTCTTGGCGTAGTCAATGCCGCACTCGTCAAAGGCCTTGTACAGGCCGAAGTTACTCATGACCGTGGTGACCACGGTGTTGCCCATGAGCTGTCCCTGCTCCTTCATCAGCTTGCCGCAGATGTAAAGAATATGGTCGCCGGTGACGACATTGCCCTTCTCGTCCACGCACAGGCAGCGGTCGGCATCGCCGTCATAGGCAAAGCCCACATCCAGTTCATTGTCCACCACGAACTTCTGCAGCCCCTCAATGTGGGTGGAGCCGGCATTGGTGTTGATGTTGTAGCCATCGGGCTCGGCGTTGATAACATAGGTCTTGGCACCCAATGCATCAAATACGGACTTGGCGATATTCCAGGAGCTGCCGTTTGCACAGTCCAAGCCCACCTTCATACCCTTGAAAGAGTACAGTCCCAGACTGATGAGGTAGCCAATGTAGCGGTTTCGGCCGGAAACATAGTCTACGGTACGGCCAATCTGCTCACGCTTGGCGGTGGGCAGCTCGTCCCAGTGACGGTCAAAGGCGTTCAAATCGCCATCAATATAGGCTTCCACCAGAGAGATGACGGATTCATCCATTTTCTCGCCGGAGCCGTTAATCAGCTTGATGCCGTTGTCATAGTAGGGGTTGTGGGAGGCGGAAATCATAATGCCGCAGTCGAAGCCGTCCGTGCGGCACACATAGGCAACGGAGGGGGTGGTGGTGACATGAAGCAGGTAGGCATCCGCGCCGCTGGCAACCAGACCGCCGACCAGGGAGTACTCGAACATATAGCTGGAGCGGCGGGTATCCTTGCCGATGACGATTCTGGCGGGCTGGTCAGAGCCTGCACGGTGCTTGAGCTGACCGTAGTACCAGCCGAGGAAACGGCCGACCTTGAAAGCGTGGTCAGCAGTCAGATTTACATTGGCCTCACCGCGGAAGCCGTCCGTACCAAAATATTTACCCATGATGAAAACTCCTTTTAGTCGTGCTTGGTGACCACGGTGCCGTTATTTTTCCAGATGGAATTGCCGGGCACAACACCGCGGACGCAGGAAGTGGGATATACATTGCTGTGGGGGCCGATGACCGTGCCGGGATTGAGGACACTGTTGCAGCCAACCTCAACAAAATCGCCGACCATGGCACCGAACTTCTTGAGACCGGTTGCAATCTGCTCGTCCTTGCTCTTGACGACAACCAAGGTCTTATCAGACTTCACATTGGAGGTAAGGGAGCCCGCACCCATGTGGGATTTGTAGCCGAGGATGGAATCGCCCACATAGTTGTAGTGGGGAACCTGAACATTGTCAAAGAGGATGACATTTTTCAGCTCCACGGAGTTGCCCACCACGCAGTTCTCTCCCACCAGAGCACTGCCGCGGATAAAAGCGCAGTGACGCACCTCGGTGTTTGCGCCGATGATGCACGGAGCGCCTAAGTAGGCGGAGGGGAAGACTTTTGCGGTCTTGTGAACCCAGACCTGGGGGGCAGTCTCGATGTAGTCATCACCAAGCTTGAGACCAAGCTCGAGAATCAGTGCCTTAATCCCTGCCAGTGCCTCCCAGGGGTAGGTGTAATCGGAAAGATAAGAACCGGCCATGGTGTGGCTCAGGTCATACATCTGCTTGACAGTATACATGGATTTGACCTCCAATAGGTGAGAAAGTCTCACGAAAATGCATTTTGAATCCTCAGTAATATACTATAATCGCGAGCCTGTGTCAATTACAAAACGGTAAAATTTGCGTAAAACAACAATATATGTACATATTTCGATTGTGAACTTTATAATTCATGTAAAAATGTACATCTTTCGCGAATGAAAAAGTCTGCACATCACACCCCAAATCCGGGAAAGCGATATGCAGGCTGTTACTTTTTATCCTGTTCCAGACGCAAAAGGTCTGCAAGCGTTGTCAGAAATGCACCATTGCTGGGGCGTTCGGCACAGTCGGCAGGGAAGTGCGTCTGCCATTTCCGGCGGTCACCTCGGTCAAATCCTGCCCCAATAGCGGTGCGGATGGAGCGCTCCACCTGCGTGGCACTGATGCCGAACGCATCGGCAACGCCGGGATAAAGCTCCTTGGTGATGGACATACCCGGGTTATGGACAAGGAGAATGATGGCCTCCCGGCACTGCTCATAGCCTTTGAGCTTCGCGGGAATGGACAATGCCTGCAGCAGTGCAGATACACGGCCTTTCAAGCTGCCTTTCTCGCTGTGACGGCTGCGAAGACCGTTCTTCAAATCCTCGATGCGGCCTATGGTGGCCTGCAGGTCGCAGGGCTTCATCATAATGTACTGGACGCCGAGCTTGCCGATGTGGCTTGTGACATAGTCGCTGAAAAATCGGGTGGTTGCCAGAACGGCACCGGGGCGTTGTCCACTGTCCAGCGAGTGCAGGAGGCTGATTCCATCCAGCTCCGGCAGCATCAAATCCAGCACGAGAATATCGGGGGCCTCACTGCGAATCAATTCCAGCGCCTGTTTGCCGGTGGCACAGGTGCGGATTTCATATTGCCCGGAGAGGGCAACGGCAAGAGAAGTGCGGAATTCATCTGTACTGTCGGCAATCAGCAGTCGGAGCATATGGATGCCTCACTTCCTTTGCGATACTTGTTTTTCGTAAGAAGCATAGCATATTCCTTGTTCATTTTCAATTCACATAGTTCGACATTTTTCGACAAAAGGAAGCTTTAACGGCGCAGCCGTTAAAGCTTCAGCCGTCCGGCCTCAGACTTCAGACTTCAGTTTTTGCGTGTAATAATTAGCAGTACGCACCGATTTTACTGCCACGGATTCCTGAGGCCTGCGTGCGTTAGCCAGCGAAAGCTTCCCCGGCAGCAAAAAGCGCTCACAGTTTGTGAGCGCTTTTGCGGGTATTTCGGTGTTTTTTCAGGGCAGTCCGAAGAAACGGTTGAAATATTCATACCATTCGTCGTAGGAGCCTTCGCTGGGGGCACCCTCATGGGTCTCGGTGCCGGATTCTTCCTCCTGGGGTTTTTCATCCAGCACGGCGGTCAAATCCAGAGTCTGACCGCCTCGGAATACAGTGACAACGGTTTCATCACCGGCTTTGAAGCCCCGCAGTGCACGGTTGAGATCTGTGATATTGGTGACGGTGGTTCCGCCGACGGCGGTGATAATGTCCTTTACCTGAATACCGGCCTTCTCGGCGCAGCTGCCCTCGCTTACGGTGCTGACATATGCGCCACTGGGCAGATTATACATGGATGCGGTTTTGCTGTCCACATTGTTGACGATGACACCCAGATAACCGCTGGAAATATAGCCCTGCGCCATCAGGTCGGAAATGCCGGACTTTACATCGTCAATGGGGATGGCAAAGCTGATGCCCTCGATGGACACGCCGGAGGAGGTGGTGCCGGAATACTTGGCGGTGGTGATGCCCACGACCTCACCGTACATATTGAACAGGGGGCCGCCGGAGTTGCCGGAGTTGATGGCCACATCGGTCTGGAGCATATTGATGACCGTATTGTCCGTGGTGATGCGGCGATCCTTGCCGCTGACATATCCCACAGTCTGCGCTGCGTTCAGGGTTCCCAGAGGATTGCCGATGGCAACGACCATATCACCGATGGCAAGCTCCGTGCTTGAACCCAGTGTGACGGGATTCAGGCCTTCTGCATGGACTTTCAGCAGGGCGGTGTCATTGATGGAATCCTTGCCCACCAGAGTCGCAGAGCGCTGGACACCGTCGTGGGTTGTAACCATGATTTCGGATGCACCGTCAACCACATGGAAATTGGTGACGATATAGCCGTTATCGGTGAGAATAAAGCCGGAGCCGGAGGATGTGCCCTGTGTCACCCGACCCATAACCGAGGTTCGGATGGTGCAGGTTACGGACACGACCTTGTCGGCATTGAGGGCATAGACCTGCGCCGGTGTCAGATAGTCTCCCACGGCGACATTGCCGCCGATAACGGGTGCGGTTGCACTGCTGACCTGCGTCTTGAGTTCGTCAATGGCAGCGTACAGGGAATCCATCTGACGGTTCATCTTACGCTCGGTGTACTGTGCGGTGGCAAGACAGCTTCCTGCAATCATGGCGGCAATCAGGACGAATGCGCCCAGCCGCTTGAAGAACTTGCCGGCGCCGCCTTTTTTCTTTGCTTTCTTGGGAGCTGTGTAGTCGGTGTAGCTGCGCTCCGTTGGCTCGGGGCGCCTGACGGAATCGGTGCTTGCATAGGGGGAATTGGCGTAGGGGGAGGCCTTTTCCTTCTTCGTCTTCGGAGTTTCGGCGGTCACATCTTCGACCGGTTCCGAAATACTTTCCTGTGCAGCGGGGAAATCTTCGCTTTCGGACATGGGGATTTCATGTTCTTCGGAATTGTGCATTTCAAATTCATCTTGCATATCTATGTTCCCTCCTTGGGAATTTCGTTTCTGCCATCATATTGGTAAAATATGAATTTTTTATGTATTTGCAGGGAACGATTTCAAAATTCTTATGTAAGCCGGGCGTGGTTTGCCCGACTTGCGGGATGCTTACTTTTTGCGGAAGGACTTGCAGTCGGTGCACTGATCCATGGCAGGGTCAGTCTCGTGGGTGCCCACCAGAATTCTGTCCAGAGAGCAGTAGTTCTCGCTCTGGCAGTGATTTGCACATTCCTGCACGGTGCACTCTACACACTTGTTTGCATGACAGTTCATAGTTTTCCGACCTTTCTGCATTCGCTTTTTTTGCAATGCGCAGCTATTGTGCCCCGATTTTAGACAGTTATTCTCCGACTGTTCATTGACATTGAAATGAATTTTATTATAATTATACACATTGAAATGAATGGGAAGTTCTTGCCGATTGAATCAGGGCTTCCCTGAACAAAATAGGAAAGGTGGGCAAATCCATGAATCAGCAGTGGTTAGAAACTTTATCCGAGGAAGTGGCGGCGTTTGCCGTCGCCGCAAATCAGTTCGACCGGGGCGAGCTGTCCCGCAAGGACTACAAGGGCGTGTCCGGCGGACTGGGCAGCTATGCCCAGCATGATGCCAAATTTCACATGCTCCGTCTGCGTATGGCAGGCGGCAACCTGACGAAGGAGCGTCTGGCATTCATTGCGCAGGCCGTACAGAAGTACAGCATCAACACCATGAAGATGACCACCTGTGAGACCATCCAGCTCCACAACCTGACAGTGGATGCACTGCCCGAGCTGATGCTCGATGCAGTGAAAGCCGATATCTTCACCAAAGGCGGCGGCGGAGACAACCCCCGCAATGTGATGGCCAGCCCCTTAAGCGGTGTGCAGGTCGGGGAAGTCATGGATGTGATGCCCTATGCCGATGCCGTTGCAAACTACCTTCTGTCCATCTGCCGGGAATTCAAGATGCCCCGCAAGCTGAAAATTGCATTCTGCAATGGTGTGGATGACCGTTGTCACAGCGCATTCCGTGACATGGGCTTCCTTGCACAGTCTGACGGCACCTTCCGTCTGCGCATTGCCGGCGGCCTGGGCGCTTCCAACCCCAAGATGGGCGTGGAGGTGATGGAGAATCTGCCCGGGTGTGATGTGCTGTATGCCGTCCGTGCCATGGTGGATACCTTCTGCCAGCATGGCTGCTATGACAACCGCGCCAAGGCGCGTACCCGTTTCATGCAGGATACCCTCGGTGCCGATGGCCTGAAGGAAGCTTACCTTGCCAATTTTGCCGCCCGCAAGGCGGAGGGTGGTCTGGATTTGCAGATTGCATTTGCGGAGCTTACAAAGCAGGGACACGGAGAGATTTCCGGCGAGCGCGTGATTGCCCAGAAGCAGAAAGGACTCTATACGGTGTCCTACCATCCCGTTGGCGGCTTGCTGCCCCCCGAGAAGCCCGCTGAGCTGCTGGCGGTGATTGCAGGGATGGATGCTGTGACCTGCCGTGTTGCCCCCGATGAGACTCTCTATATTCTGAACCTTACTGCGGAGGAAGCACAGAAAGTTCTGGATGTGACTGCCGATGGTGCCGTGACCGACTTTGAAAACAGCGTTGCCTGTATCGGTGCCGCCATTTGTCAGCAGGGTGTCCGTGACAGTCAGGCTGTCCTGAAAACCTGCGTGGAAGCAGTGCGCCAAGCAGGTGTCAGCGGTAATCTTCCCAAGGTTGCCATCTGCGGATGCCCCTCCAGCTGTGCCGCCCCCCAGAGCGCACGCTTAGGCCTTATGGGTGCAGCGAAGAACGGCCAGTCCGGCTTCCGCGTATTTTTGGGCGGTTCCGACGGATTGGGCAAGGCGGCCTTCGGTGAGGTTGTGGCGGTGGTTCTGGAGAGCGATTTGCCCGCCATGTTTATCGAGCTGGGGCAGAAGCCCTTTGACTCCATGACCGAGGACGAGGTCAAGGCAATAATCGCAAAGTTTAACTAAAACATTTGAAGCCGCCGGGTGCATTCCCGGTGGCTTTCTTTTTGGTTAAAGCGTTTCTTTTGTGGAAAACTATCCTGCGAATTGTAATCTGAAAGGAGTTTTCCCATGAATGAACGATTGATTACCAAAGTCTGCGGACGGCAAGTGCTGGATTCCCGAGGAAATCCCACGGTGGAGGCCGAGGTGGTGCTGGCCTGTGGCGCGGTGGGCAGAGCCATTGTTCCCAGCGGCGCATCCACGGGGGAGTTTGAAGCGCTGGAATTGCGGGACGGAGATAAAACAGTGTACGGCGGCAAGGGTGTCCTGAAAGCCGTAGAGCACATCAACGCCGAGATAAACGATGCAATTCGGGGATGCGACGGCGCGGACATTGCGCAAATTGATGAGACACTTTTGCGCCTTGACGGCACTCCGGACAAATCCCGACTGGGCGCCAATGCGATTTTGGCCGTGTCCATGGCCTGCGCCAAGGCGGGTGCCAACGCCCTGCACCTGCCGCTGTATGCATTTCTGGGCGGCACCAACGCCCGGGAGCTACCCGTACCCATGATGAATATTCTAAACGGTGGTGCCCATGCGGCCAACACGGTGGATACCCAGGAATTCATGATTATGCCCGTGGGTGCAACTTCTTTTCGGGAGGGCTTGCGGTGGTGCTGTGAGGTCTACCACACCTTGGCGCGCATCCTGAAAAGCAAGGGACTTGCCACATCCGTGGGGGATGAGGGCGGCTTTGCACCCAACCTTGAAAGCGACGAGCAGGTTCTTGAAACCATCTGCGATTCCATTGCCAAGGCCGGCTTCCGCCCCGGGGAGGACTTCCGCCTTGCTGTGGATGCTGCGGCTTCGGAGTGGAAAAGCCCCGAGGGGACGGGGCATTATCAGCTTCCCAAGTCCGGGAAAAGCTATACCTCCGACTCTCTTATTGCCCACTGGGAAAATCTAATCGAAAAATATCCCATTGTTTCCATCGAAGATGGTCTGGACGAGGAGGATTGGCAGGGCTGGAGCCGGATGACGAAGCAGCTGGGAAAACGGATTCAGTTGGTGGGCGATGACCTCTTTGTCACAAACCCTGCCAGAGTGGGCAGGGGCATTGACCTTTCTGCCGGAAACGCCGTGCTGATTAAGCCGAACCAGATTGGTACCCTCAGCGAAACCTGTCAGACCATCCGTCTGGCACAGAGCCACGGCTGGCGCTGCATTGCGTCCCACCGCTCCGGGGAGACGGAGGATGTGACCATTGCGGATTTGTGCGTTGGACTGAATACCCGCCAGATTAAAACCGGCGCGCCATGCCGAAGTGAGCGGGTTTCCAAATACAACCGCCTTTTGCGGATAGAGGAGCTTTTGGGCAGCTCTGCTTTCTACCCCGGCATGGATGCTTTCCGACTGGGGTAACGGAATCTTTAACGGCGTAGCCGTTAAAGATTCCGTCATCAGCTATCTGACATCAGTCATCAGTTTTTTGTTTGCTTAAATCGGCGCTTTCACCTAAAGTCAGCACTCTGATGACTGATGACTGACGACTGATGACTACGAGCGAAACGAGTGAAAGCTTCCTTTATCTGCATTCCTCCCTGAAATCCTGCCGGTGCACTGTGCGATAATAAACATTGACATTTGAAGCCAAAAAATGTATGATAAGGGCAAAGTGTGGGCTTATGGTATTTTGCCGTAACTTCACATTTACAATCCCATATTTTCAAGGTGACTATCACCTTAAAGAAAGGAAATTTGCCATGATTTATAGCACAGAAGTACAGCACATGTGCCCCGTAGGCAAGGGCGCTTATCACGGCCCCGCTCCCATTCCCGAAGAGGGCAAGTGGGTTCAGGCCAAGCAGATCTCCGATATCAGCGGTTTCACCCATGGTATTGGCTGGTGTGCTCCTCAGCAGGGCGCTTGCAAGCTGACCCTGAATGTCAAGGAGGGCATCATCGAGGAGGCTCTGGTGGAGACCATCGGCTGCTCCGGTATGACCCACTCCGCAGCTATGGCTGCTGAAATCCTCATCGGCAAGACCCTGCTTGAGGCTCTGAACACCGACCTGGTGTGCGATGCCATCAACACCGCTATGCGTGAGCTGTTCCTGCAGATCGTTTACGGCCGCAGCCAGTCCGCATTCTCCGAGGGCGGCCTGGTCGTGGGCGCTTCTCTGGAGGATCTGGGCAAGGGTCTGCGCAGCCAGGTCGGCACCATGTTTGCCACCAAGGCTAAGGGCCCCCGTTATCTGGAGATGGCTGAGGGTTATGTTACCCGCGTTGCTCTGGACGAGGAGAACCTCATCACCGGTTACGAGTTCGTGAATCTGGGCAAGATGATGGACTTCATGAAGAAGGGCGACGATGCCAACACCGCTTTTGCTAAGGCAAAGGGTCACTACGGTCGTTTTGACAACGCTCCCAAGTACATCGACCCCCGTCAGGAATAAGAGGAGGAACTGAAGATGGCTTTGTTTGAAAGTTACGAGAGAAGAATTGACAAGATTAACGGCGTTCTGGCTCAGTACGGTCTGAGCTCCGTGGAAGAGTGCCGCGAAATCTGCAAGGCTAAGGGCTTCGACCCCTACGAAATTGCAAAGAACATCCAGCCCATCTGCTTCGAGAATGTCTGCTGGGCCTACACTGTGGGCGCTGCCATTGCTCTGAAGAAGGGCGTCAAGAACGCTGCTGAAGCTGCTGAGGCTATCGGCATCGGCCTGCAGGCTTTCTGCATCGACGGTTCCGTTGCCGAGGATCGCAAGGTCGGTCTGGGTCACGGCAATCTGGGCGCTATGCTGCTGCGTGACGAGACCAAGTGCTTCGCTTTCCTGGCAGGCCACGAGTCCTTCGCTGCTGCTGAGGGTGCTATCGGTATCGCCCGCTCTGCCAACAAGGCTCGTAAGGAGCCCCTGCGCGTTATCCTGAACGGTCTGGGCAAGGACGCTGCTCAGATTATTTCCCGTATCAACGGCTTTACTTATGTGCAGACTCAGTTCGATTACTTCACCGGCGAGCTGAAGATTGTCAAGGAGATTGCTTACTCCGAGGGCGAGCGTGCTGCTGTCCGCTGCTTCGGTGCTGACGATGTCCGCGAGGGCGTTGCCATCATGCATCACGAGGGTGTTGATGTCTCCATCACCGGTAACTCCACCAACCCCACCCGTTTCCAGCATCCTGTCGCAGGCACCTACAAGAAGGAGTGCATTGAGCAGGGCAAGAAGTACTTCTCCGTCGCTTCCGGCGGTGGCACGGGCCGTACTCTGCATCCCGACAACATGGCTGCCGGTCCCGCTTCCTACGGCATGACCGATACCATGGGCCGTATGCACAGCGATGCTCAGTTCGCAGGTTCCTCCTCCGTCCCCGCACATGTGGAGATGATGGGCTTCCTGGGCGCCGGCAACAACCCCATGGTCGGTATGACCGTGTCCGTGGCCGTTGCTGTTGAAGAGGCTATTAAGGGCTAATTTCCTACATAGAGTAAAAAAGGCTCCCGAGAAATCGGGAGCCTTTTTCTGTATAACTCTGTTAAAGGAAGCTTATGTTCAGTTGAAAATGGATAGTTGAGAATTGAAAATGATTGTGTGCTTCGCACGATTTAAAAGAATTTAGGCATAATTTTTTAAACATATCCCGGATTCCTTAACTTCCAATTTTCAATTTCCCATTTTCAACTTTCATTTTCGCTAAAGATTCCTTTATCCCAACTGTATTTTTATCTCACGAAAACAAAAACAGCACCCTTGTCAGGGTGCTGTTTTATGTTTATCGTAGGAGATTACTCCTGATCCCAGTTGTGCCAGACGTTCTGCACATCGTCGTCATCGTCAAAGAGGTCGAGCATCTTCTCCATCTTGTCGGCATCCTCGGCGGAGAGCTTTACATAGTTCTGGGGAACCATCTCAATCTGTGCGGAGGCGAAGCTGTACTTCTTTGCGCCCAGAGCATCGGCAACGGCGTTGAAGTCATCGGGCTGAGTGTACACGGTAAAGCAGTCCTCTTCGGGCTCAAAGTCATCTGCACCGCAGTCCATGGCATCCATCATAACGGAATCTTCGTCCAGATCGCCGTCCTCGTTGTCGATGACCAGCACGCCTTTCTTGTCGAAGCTCCAGCTCACGCAGCCGTTGGCACCTAAGTTACCGCCGTACTTGTCGAAGTGGTGGCGCACGGAACCGGCAGTACGGTTGCGGTTGTCGGTCATGGCCTCCACAATGACGGCAACGCCGCCGGGGCCGTAGCCTTCGTAGGTGATAGCTTCGTAGCTCTCGCCGCTGCCTGCGCTGGCGGCCTTCTCCAGCACGCGTTTGATGTTATCATTGGGCATGTTGGCAGCCTTGGCTTTGGTGATGATGGTGGCCAGACGGGAGTTGTAGGCGGGGTCGGTGGCACCGCCGCCTTCCTTGACGGCAACAATCATTTCCTTTGCAATCTTGGTGAATGCGGCAGCACGCTTGGCATCCTGTGCACCCTTGGTTTTCTGGATGTTATGCCATTTGGAATGTCCGGACATAAGTAGAATCTTCCTCTCTGAAGTTTATAAAGGTTGTATCAAAAATGTTCAATGTATTTTACCACTGCGCTTTGAAAAAATCAACCGATTAGTCGAAGAATTTCATGCAATCGCGGTTTTTGACGGAGCGAATCACTTGGATATCGGGGAAAGCTTCGGCTAATTTCCCGCTGAGATATTCACAGACAGGGTTCTCGGTATAGAAATGCCCGGCATCAATGATGGTTAAGCCTGCGTCATAGGCATCCCGAAACTGATTGTATTTCACATCGGAGGTCACGAAGGTATCGCACCCATGCTCGCGTGCAACTGTCCAGTCGCTTCCGCAAGCACCGCCGCCTACGGCAACGCGGTGACAGAGGGTGCTCTTTCCCGCATAGCGCAGAGCGGGCACCCCAAGGGTGTTCTTTACCCGGGCAAGGAATGTGTGGAGATTTTTATCCTTAGTCAATCCCATGCGAAGAAGCTGTTCCTGTCCGATTGTCTGCACATCGGTCAGTCCCAGTGCTTGCGCGAGGCAGTCATTCACGCCGCCCGGGGCAATATCCAGATTGGTGTGGGCATTCACGGCGCTGATGTTGTGGGAAATGAGCTTCATCACCGTGCGCCCGGTAGCAGTGTCATCCGTGATTTGGCGCAGAGGGTCAAAAATCAGGGGATGGTGGGTTACAATCAGGTCGGCACCTACCTCGATTGCCTCATCGGCCACATCCTCAAAAGGGTCAAGTGCCACAAGAATTTTGCTGATTTCCTTCTCCGGGCTTCCCAGCAGCAGACCGCAGTTGTCCCAACTGCATGAGAGCGCCTTGGGAGCAAGGCAGGCAATATACGCTTCAATTTCCATGACGGTGCTCATTCGGCATCCTCCTTTACCCATGCGGGGACGGTTTCTTCCAGCGCTTTTATAATGGCGGCAAGCGCGTCGCTTTTCTGCCCCTCGGCGGCGATGCGCAGATTCTTCACCACCTGACGGTAGTATGCGCCCACCTCCGCCGATTTGGTGCGCACAAGGGCAGGGGAGAAGTAGGTTTCCGCCTCGGTAAGCTCGTCCCTTTCGTACACCACATCCATTACCGTGTACAGGAACCGTCCGTCTCGCACGACGGCTTCCTCGCGAATGCGGTAGCCACGGTCACTTAAAAACTTGCGCAGAGTCGGTGCCTTGGATTGGCACTGCAAAATCAGGTGATAGTTTTCATTTTCCAGCCACGGAGCGGCAGAGAGAATGCCCACCATGACATCCGCCCCCATTCCGGCGCAGATGAGGGTGTCAAAATCTCGAGGGACACGGCTTACGCCGTCGGACAGGAAAAAGGAAATGCGCTCCCCCAGTCCCAGACCCCGGCAGTTGCGGCGGGCACTTTCCAGCGGCCCTTCCTTCACATCACAGGCGTATACCTTTTCTGCAATGCCCTTTTCCAGCAGGTAGATGGAGGTATAGCCGTGGTCACAGCCCACATCGGCAACCACAGCGCCGGGGCGGACATAGTCACAGCAGGCCATCAGGCGGGCGGATAATTTGAATTCCACGGATATAACCTCCTTTCGTCACAGAAAAAGCCGCCGGAAAGTTTTGCTTCCGACGGCCATGAAATCAGGCGTTCTTATTCTGGTCAGCTTCGTAAGCTTCCAGGAAACGATTGAGCTGGGTCAGGAAGGAGTCGCACTCCACGCCGTGCACCATGCAGGCTTCCTCAACGGTCTCGCCACGGCTGGAGGGGCAGCCCAGGCAGTGCATGCCGATTGCGAAGAACAGGGGAGCGGCCTGAGGGGCGATATCCAGGATATCACCGATGATGGTTTGCTTTTCAATTTTAACAGCCATGTAAATGACCTCCTAATTTGTATCTTGGCATATTATAACCCCGCAAGTAACAAAATACAAGTGTTATTTCTGCATTTCTTTGCGGTCATGACAAAATGCGTCCAATCTGACAAGAGCCTACATGCGGCCAATCTGACAAGAGCGTGCAAACATTGACTTTCAAAGCCCTTTTTGCTATAATATCCAAATAAAATGGAATATTATGTGCAAGGTGCATCTATAACAGTTTCCAAAGAAATATCATCTTATCATTTTTTCGCTTTGCGTGATAAGATGAATCATTTTATGACACTTTGCGCGGATGCGAAGCGAAGAAATGGATGATTACTATGGCTACAAAAAAGCAAACTGAATACGGAAACTCCAGCATTTCCATGCTGAAGGGCGAAGACCGTGTGCGTAAGCGCCCGGCGGTTATCTTCGGTTCCGATGATTTGGAAGGCTGTAAGCATGCTGTTTTTGAGATTCTGTCCAACGCTATCGACGAAGCCCGCGAAGGTCACGGCGATACGGTCATTGTTACCCGCTATCAGGATCTCAGCGTTGAGGTGGAGGACTTCGGCCGTGGTTGTCCTGTGGACTATAACGAGAAGGAGAAGCGCTACAACTGGGAGCTGGTTTTCTGCGAGATGTACGCCGGCGGCAAGTACGGCGAGAACGGCGAGAACTACGAGTATTCTCTGGGTCTTAACGGCCTTGGCTCCTGCGCTACCCAGTATGCTTCCGAGTTCTTCGATGCGACCGTGCGCCGTGACGGCTTCCGCTATGACCTGCATTTCGAGAAGGGACGCAACATCGGCGGCCTCAAGAGGGAACCTGCCGACCGCAAGAAGACCGGTTCCGTCTTCCACTGGAAGCCCGATAAGCTGGTCTTCACGGATATCAATATTCCCGTGGAGTACTATCGGGATGTGCTGCGCCGTCAGGCCGTGGTCAATAAGGGTATCACTTTCCGCTTCCGCAATGAGGTTGCCAAGGGCAAGTTTGAAACCGAGGAATACTGCTATGCCGACGGCATCAGGCAGTACATTGAGGAACTGGTTGGTGAGAATGCTTTCACCATGCCCATTTTCTGGGAGACGGAGCGCCGTGGCCGGGATGCGGAGAACCGCCCCGAGATGAAGCTGAAAATCACAGCCTCTTTCTGCTTCTCCAAGCAGATTTCCCATATCGAGTTCTACCATAACTCCTCCTGGCTGGAGTACGGCGGCAGCCCCGATAAGGCACTGCGCAGCGGCTTCATCGCCGCCTTTGATAAGTACCTGCGCGATAACAATAAGTATACCAAGACCGAGAACAAGATTATCTTTCAGGATATTCAGGACAGCTTAGTGCTGGTCACCAACTGCTTCTCCACCATCGGCTGCTTTGAAAATCAGACCAAGAAGTCCGTCAACTCCAAGTTTACCCAGGAGGCTATGACCGCTTTCTTCAAGGATCAGCTTACTGTCTGGTTCATCGAGAACAAGCAGGAGGCGGACAAGGCTGCCGAACAGATTCTCATTAACAAGCGCGCCCGTGAGTCCGCGGAGAAGACCAAGGTCAGCACCAAGAAGAAGCTCTCCGGCTCCATCGACATTGCCAACCGTGTGCAGAAATTCGTGGACTGCCGCAGCCGTGACACCGACAAGCGTGAGCTTTACATCGTGGAGGGCGACTCTGCACTGGGCTCTGTCAAGCTCAGCCGAGATGCGGAATTTCAGGGCATCATGCCCGTCCGCGGCAAGATTCTCAACTGCCTGAAGGCAGACTATGCCCGCATCTTTGCTTCCCCCATTATCACCGACCTGATGAAAGTCTTGGGCTGCGGTGTGGAGGTGCAGGGCAAGAAAGCCAAGGAGCTTTCCTCCTTCGATATTTCCGCCCTGCGGTGGAATAAGGTCGTCATCTGCACCGATGCGGATGTGGACGGCTTCCAGATTCGCACGCTTATCTTAACCATGCTCTACCGTCTGTGCCCGACGCTCATTCGGGACGGATTTGTGTATATTGCGGAGTCCCCCCTCTTTGAAATCACCTGCAAGGAAAAGACATGGTTTGCCTATAACGAGCAGGAGAAGGTGAAAATTCTCAAGGATTTGGAGGGTAAAAAGGTCACCATCCAGCGCTCCAAAGGTCTGGGTGAGAATGACCCGGAGATGATGTGGATGACCACCATGAACCCCGAGACCCGCCGCCTGATTAAGGTCATGCCCGAGGATGTGGAGCGCACCGCCCACTATTTTGACATTCTGCTGGGTGATGCCCTGAACGAGAGAAAGAATTTCATTGCGGAGAACGGCGCCAAGTATTTGGAATTGGCCGATATTTCCTGATAGGAGCTTCCCATGGCAAAGAAGAAACAACCTGAAAATGAAAAGAAAAAGATAAATACGGACAATATTATGGGTCTAGTGGGCTCCACCACCGAGCAAGCGATTTCCGAAACGCTGGAAATCAACTATATGCCCTATGCCATGTCCGTCATCGTCTCCCGCGCCATTCCCGAGATTGACGGCTTCAAGCCCAGCCATCGCAAGCTCCTGTACACCATGTACCACATGGGGCTCATGTCCGGCAGCAGAACCAAGTCCGCCAACATTGTTGGTCAGACCATGCGGCTGAATCCCCATGGCGACGCTGCCATTTATGAGACCATGGTGCGACTGTCCAAGGGCAACGAGACTCTGCTCCATCCCTTCGTGGATTCCAAGGGCAACTTCGGCAAGGTCTACTCCCGGGATATGGCCTACGCCGCCTCCCGATACACCGAGGCCAAGCTGGCTCCCATCTGCGCAGAGCTGTTCCGGGACATCGATTTTGACACCGTGGACATGGTGGACAACTACGATGCCACCACCAAGGAGCCCTCCCTGCTGCCCACCTCCTACCCCAATGTGCTGGTGACAGCCAACCAGGGTATCGCTGTTGGCATGGCCAGCAACATCTGCTCCTTCAACCTGACCGAGGTCTGCCGCACCGCCATCGCTCTGATGAAAAATCCGGAGCATGACATTCTGGAGACCATGCCCGGCCCGGACTTCTCCACCGGCGGTCAGCTCCTCTTTGACGAGGCCGCCACCCGGGATATTTACAGCACCGGTCGGGGCAGCTTCCGGCTTCGTGCCAAATGGCAGTATGTGAAGGACGGCAACCTGATCGAAATCACGGAAATCCCCTACTCCACCGCCACAGAGGTCATTATGGACAAGGTGGCGGAGCTTATCAAGGCCGGAAAGGTCAAGGAAATCTCCGATATGCGGGACGAGACCGATCTGGGCGGCCTGAAGCTGACCATCGATCTGAAGCGGGGCGTAGACCCGGAGAAGCTGATGCAGAAGCTCTATCGGCTGACCCCCTTGCAGGACAGCTTCGCCTGCAATTTCAACATTCTCATCGCCGGTATGCCCCGGGTCATGGGCGTGGGCGAAATTCTCTCCGAGTGGACGGCCTGGCGTACCGAATGTGTCCGCCGCCGGATCTACTTCCAGGTGCAGAAGAAGGAGGACAAGCTCCACCTCCTGCGCGGTCTGGAGCGGATTCTGCTGGACATCGACAAGGCCATTGCCATCATCCGGGAAACCGAGCTGGAAAGCGAGGTCGTGCCCAATCTGATGATCGGCTTCGGCATCGACGAGGTGCAGGCCAATTTCGTTGCCGAAATCAAGCTGCGCAACATCAACAAGGAGTACATCCTCCGCCAGACCAGAGCCATCTCCGATCTGGAGCAGGAAATTGCCGACCTGCGGGATTCCATGAGCACCACCCGGAAGCTGCAGAAGGTCATCATCAAGGAGCTGGAGCAGGTCATCGAAAAGCACGGCCAGCCCCGGAAAACCGAAATTCTCTACGAGCTGCCCCAGGAAGCACCTGAGGAGGCCGAGGAGGAGGTTGTGGGCGTTCCCGTCACCATGGTTACTACCCTGGGCGGCTATCTGAAAAAAATCCCCATGGCCAATATGCGCAACAATCCGGAGCAAAAGCTCAAGGAAGGCGACCGGATCGCAGCCATGACCGAAACCCTCAGCACTGCCGAGGTGCTGGTCTTTACGGATCAGTTCCAGTGCTACAAGACCCGACTGTCGGAATTTGACGACTGCAAGGCATCCCAGATGGGCGAATTCCTGCCTCAGAAGCTGGGCATGGATCCCGGGGAAAACGTGGTGAAGATCGTGCTGCCCGGGAAGTACCAGGGCTTTGTGCTGTTCTGCTTTGAGAACGGCAAGCTGGCCCGGGTGCCCCTGTCCGCCTACGAAACCAAGACCAACCGGAAAAAGCTCACCGGTGCCTACTCCGACAAGAGCCCGCTGAAAGCCATTTTGGCAATGGATGCCGATCAGGAGCTGGCCGCCTATTCCACCGATGGGCGGGCTCTGGTGTTCTCCACTGCGCTTCTGCTGCCCAAAACCACCCGCAACACCATCGGCGTTGCGGTGCTGACCCTGCGCAAGAAGGCGCAGCTTGAAACCGTGATCCCCCTGGAGGGCAGCGGCATTGCCAATGTGACCCGGTATCGGGCCAAGGCCGTTCCCGCTGCCGGTGCCCTGCTGAAACCGGAGGACACCGCACAGCTTTCGCTGAAGCTTGATTAATCTGGAGGTACCTTCATGAAAAAAGCCTTTCCCTGGGTATTATGGCTCCTGGAAATATTGGGCGGCAGCGCATTGTTCGCCCTGGGCTTCGACTTGTTTCTCTCTCCCCATGACCTGAATGCCGGCGGCATTTCCGGTCTTGCTATGATCTTCACCCACCTGACCGGGCTGGGTACCGTTGGTACGGTGCAGATGCTTCTGAATCTGCCCCTGTTCCTGCTGGGCGGTGTGAAGGTGGGCAGGAAGTTTTTCGCAGGCTCATTGCTTGGTCTGCTGTCCTGCTCCGTCTTTCTCGATCTGTTCACCGCCATCCCCGTTCCTGCCACAGAGCCGCTGATTGCCGCCATCTACGGCGGTCTGCTCTGCGGTGCTGGGCTGGGTGCGGTGTTCATGTCCGGCGGCTCCACCGGAGGCTCTGACATTCTGGTGCGGCTGCTGAAGCTGCGCTGGCGGAATGTGCCCATCGGCAGCATCTCCATGGGCTTCGACATTCTGGTAGCCCTGCTGACGGGCATCGTGTTCCGCAATGTGGCCAGCACTCTCTATTCCGGCATTGCCATTTTCCTCACCGGAAAGCTGATCGATGCAGTGGTCTACAGCTTTGACTACTCCAAGGTCGCTCTGATCATCACCAAGGCCTATGACCGGGTTGCGTCGGAAATTGACCGCCGCCTGGATCGGGGTGCTACCTTCCTCTACGGTCAGGGCAGCTACACCGGCAAGG
>JAZRVX010000048.1:0-1514 GCA_045599455.1 Faecousia sp.
TTCACCGAAGGTTTCTTTTACGGGGAATACCTCTTTTTTGAGAAAATCTGCTCCGATAAGAAAAAGGCGGTTGAAGTCAGCAAAAAGCTGATTGAAGACGTTTGTGACGATCTTGATATTGAAATCCACGAAGATTAAAAAGGAGAAACGTATGTACAAGCTTGTTATCGCAGAAAAGCCCTCTGTGGCAAAGTCCATTGCAGCCGTTCTTGGTGCCAGAAAGCACGAGGACGGCTTTTTTGATGGGAATGGCTATTTTGTTTCCTGGTGCTTCGGTCACTTGGCAGAGTTTGCCGAGCTGGATGCCTATGACGAGAAGTATGAAAAGTGGCGCTATGCCGACCTTCCCATCGTTCCCGCCGCATGGCAGTATGCCGTCAGCCGCGACAAGGGACAGCAGTTCACGCTTCTGAAAGGTCTGATGTCCCGCAGCGATGTGAGTGAAATCATCAACGCCTGCGATGCCGGACGTGAAGGCGAACTCATTTTCCGCACCGTCTACAATCTCGCGGGATGCAAAAAGCCGATGAAGCGCCTGTGGATTTCCTCCATGGAAGACGCGGCGATTCAGGAGGGCTTTAATAATCTTCGTGACGGTTCCGAGTACGACAGTCTCTATGTCTCCGCGCTCTGCCGCAGCAAGGCAGACTGGCTTGTCGGCATCAATGCAACCCGTCTGTTCTCTGTGCTGTATCACAGAACGCTGAATGTGGGGCGCGTCGTTTCTCCGACACTGGCGCTGATCGTTCAGCGTGAATCCGAAATCGGTGCGTTCAAATCGGAACCGTTCTATACGGTCAATGCGGACTTCGATCAGTTCACTGCGGTCACTGAGAAGTTCAAGGACAAAGCGGAAGCGGAAAAGGTCGCAAAGACCTGTGAAGGTCAGAACATGGTCGTGAAAGCCGTGGAACGGAAGGAAAAGTCCGAAAAGGCTCCCGCGCTTTATGATCTGACTACGCTTCAGCGTGACGCCAACCGTCAGCTCGGCTATACGGCACAGCAGACTTTGGACTACCTCCAGAACCTTTATGAGAAGAAAATGGTAACGTACCCCCGCACCGACAGCCGTTTTCTCACGGATGATATGGAAGGCAGTGTGGGGGCGCTTGTTCTGTGCTGTGCCGGAATCTGCGATCAGGAAACGCCGGATGTGATTCTTTCCGCACAGGTTTGTGACAGTAAAAAGGTGTCCGACCACCACGCTATTATCCCGACGATGGAAGCTTTGGAAGTAAATCCTGTTTCTCTCCCTGCCGGAGAGCGTGAAATCCTTCGTCTCGTCGCTCATCAGGTTCTTATGGCAGTCTGCGAACAGTACCGTTACGAAGAAACCGTTGTCACTCTCGACGGCGGCGAAGCACTCTTTACCGCCAAGGGAAAACACGTCCTTCGTCCCGGATGGAAAGCCTATGTCAAGCAGGAGCAGGAAGACAAAGACCTTCCAATCCTGAAAGAATGGGATATGCTGACCGCGCATACCACTGAGGTCAAGGAGGGCAAAACCACACCGC
>JAZRVX010000049.1:0-1109 GCA_045599455.1 Faecousia sp.
CGGCTGTATTGACGAGCTGCGCGGCGGCGGTTTCCCCGATGAAACGGCACGGCTTGCCGAACAGATCGCTGACCCGGCGTTCAGAGAACGGCTGACTTCACAGGTCAACGCTTTCCTGATCGCCTACGGTGATGACCGCAGCCTGATGCGTTTTCACTATCACAGACCCGATCAAATGCTCCATAAACTGCTGGACTTAAATCTGTCCCGTACAGAGTATCGCACTGAGCTTGCCGAGCTGCCGACAGTCTATCCGTTCATAACGGAGGACGAAATCAACGAAGCAATCTCCGGCGGCAGCGGCATGGAGGGCGGCAAACTCCGTATCTTTGAGTATTTCAGCCAGACGCACACCACCAAGGAAAAAGCGGATTTTCTCAAAGAGGAATACGGGATCGGCGGTCATTCCCATGCACTTTCCCGTTCCTCCCACAGCGGCGAGGATCACGATTCCAAGGGAGACCGTTTCAAAAAAGTGGACTGCGCCGATGTGATGCTCTCATGGACAAACATGGTGAACCGCATTGACGATCTGATTTCCAAGAACCGCTACCTGACCCCGTTGGAACAGGAAAAATACAAGGCGATCCATGATGCTCCTACCGCTTACAACAGCGTAAAAGAGGCTCACCCGGATGATATTGTGCTTTATCAGGTGGGAGATTTCTTTGAAATGTACGGCGAGGACGCGAAAACTTCCGCTGAGGAACTTGACCTGTATCTGACCTCTCGCAGAATCCCCGATGTCGGACGTGTGGATATGTGCGGCATCCCGGCGCGAAAATTGGAGGAATATGTCGAAAAGCTCCGTGACAGGCATGATGTAACGATCTCTACCGTCAATGAGGACACCCATGAGCGTCATGCCTATACCATGCTTTCCATCGACCATGAAGCAGAACGCGCAACGGATGCCTATGAAGCCGAACACGGCGCGGACGGTTATCTTGCTTTCCCCGGCAACAGACCGGAGGAAGAACCCAAACGCGAGCTGACACAGGAAGATATTGATGATGCGCTTCTGCGCTGGAACGGAGACCCGGACAGTCAAAGCCGTATGTTTTCCTATATGCGTGAGCATGGCAGAGAGCGCGGCGCGGCAGCATGGC
>JAZRVX010000050.1:0-16173 GCA_045599455.1 Faecousia sp.
GGCAAAACCTTGGTTCGACAAATGCCCTTTGGGGTGCTATGATGGTTATATAATATTTCATCATTTTTATCCCCGAAAAGAAGGCAGCTATGGCAAGAAAAATCGATATGCTCCACGGGCCGCTGGCTCTGAATATTCTCCTGTACACCATCCCCATCGTGCTGACCAGCTGGCTTCAGCTGCTGTTCAACGCCGCCGACCTCATGGTTGTGGGCCGGTTCTGCGGCTCCATCAGCGTGGCCGCCGTGGGTTCCACCGGCTCCATCACGGGACTCATCGTGAATCTCTTCATCGGTCTGAGTGTGGGCGCCGGCGTGTGCGTTGCCCACGCCATCGGCTCCCGTGAGGAAACCGAGGTACACCGCACCATCCACACCGCCATTCCCACCGCCATCGTCAGCGGTATCATCCTCACGGTCATCGGCCTGCTCTTTACCGAGAAGCTGCTGCTGCTCATGGGAACCCCCGCCACGGTGCTCCCGCTGGCATCACTGTATATGCGGCTGTTCTTCTGTGGCATGACCTTCAACATGGTCTATAACTTCGCCGCCTCCATCCTCCGCGCCGCCGGCGATACAAGGAGCCCCCTCATTATCCTCAGCGCCGCAGGTGTGCTCAATGTGATTCTCAATGTCTTCTTCGTCACCGCCATGAACCTCAATGTTGCCGGTGTGGCACTGGCAACAGCCCTGAGTCAGGCCATGAGCGCCGTGTGCGTGTGCATGGTGCTTATGAAGCGGGAGGATGCCTGCCGTCTGGATTTTCGCAAAATGCACTTTCACAAAAAGCAGCTGCATAAAATTATCCGCATCGGCATTCCCGCAGGCATTCAGAGCTGTATGTTCTCCCTGTCCAATACCATCATTCAGGCCTCCGTCAATTCCTTCGGCGATGTGGTCATGTCCGGCTGTGCAGCGGTGAGCAATATTGAGGGCTTCTGCTTCGCCACGGTGAACGCCTTCCACCAGAGCGCCGTGAACTTCGTAGGGCAGAACACCGGTGCCGGAAATATGAAGCGGGTTCGGCAGACGCTCTGCTTCTGCATGGGCTATGCCGCGCTGTTTGGCCTGTTTGTGGGCGTGGGCTCCTATCTGATTGCCCCGCAGCTTCTGCATCTTTACATCACCGACTCCCCCGAGGCGGTTCAGGTGGGCATCGTGCGTATGCTCTACACCTGCACCCCCTATTTCATCTACGGCATCATGGACTCCGTCACGGGCAGTCTGCGCGGTCTGGGCGCATCCATGACCACCATGATTCTGTCCATCCTGGGCATCTGCGGCGTGAGAATCGCCTGGATTTACACCATCTTCCGCATCCCCGCCTACCACACCCCCGTGAGCCTCTATATCTCATGGCCCATCAGCTGGGTGGTCAATCTCATCATTCAGGCCATCGCCTTTGCCATCGTCTACCGCAAAATCTCTAAAAAGGATGAAGCGCACTTATGACACCCGAATACAATGACATCTATGACGAAACCCGCACCCTCACCGGGCGCACCCACCTCAGAGGCACACCATGGGGGAAGGGTGAATACGGCCTTGTGGTCTGCGTGTGGGTCTATGACGGCAGGGGGCATCTGCTCCTAACCCGCCGCGCCCCGGAGAAAAGCTATGCCGGAACCTGGGAAAACTCCGGCGGTGCCGCCAGAGCCGGAGAAGACAGTCTCAGTGCCATTGTGCGGGAGCTTCGGGAGGAGACAGGCATTTCAGCGGCAAAAGAGGAATTTACGCTGCTGTCCTCCGGCAGAGATCGGAACAATTTCTATGACTTCTACTGCCTGAAGCGGGACATTCCCTTAAGTGAAATCGTCCTCCAGCCCGGTGAAACTGATGACTGTATGTGGGCAAGCTTTGCCAAGGTGCACTGGATGATTCGCACCAAGAAGATTTCCAAGGTCATCGGCAGACAGTTTCATAAGCAGGAAATGCAGCTGCGCATGCGCAATCTGCCAAAATTCAGGAAATGATTCATTGGATGCACCAATGCATTTTACGGCTTTTCGGTATGCAGAATAAGAAGACAGTTACTCGCTTTGCTCGCGGTTGTCGGTTGTCAGAGTGGTGAATTTCGGTGAAGGCACCGATTTAACCACAAAAAAACTGATGACTGAAGCTTTAACGACTACGCCGTTAAAGCTTCCTATTCCTTCATTCCCCAAAAAACCCGGGCGCATGGAATCCCATGCGCCCGGGGCTTTTTTTGCGGCAGATACCATCTGCGCTCAGCGCGGATGGAGATAATAATGCTTTCCTCACATGGGGGTTCCCACTTCAATGAGATTTCCATCGGGGTCATAGAACCGCACGACCTTCTGACCCCAGGTGTGGGTCATGGGGCGGTTGACAAGCACGGTTTCGGGGTACAGTCTTTCCAGCTTCTGTGTGAAGCCATCAATATCCGCTTCCTCAAAGTACAGCTCACAGGCGTTGTTTTGGGGGATGATATCCCGCCCCAAGAATCTGCGCCAGATTTTCTCGTCCTGCAGTACCAGCCCGTCGGATAAAATCATGTTGCCGTCATTGTCGGCAAGCTCTTCCAGCCCGAACATATCATGGTAGAAGGCCTTGGATTTTTCAATATCCTTTACCGCAATCAGAATGTTTTTGAGCTTCATGGCATTTATTCCTTAACCCAGTGACCGTAGATGCTTATATCGCCAGTGGGCGTGAACAGCTCGTCCTCACCGGCGATGTAATGCCCACCCTCGGGAGCATCGTACCAGCCCTCAAAATGCATGCCTTCCGATTCTGCCACCAGGAACAGCACCGTAGCATCTCCCATCTTGACATAGCGGTGGAATTCCATATTGAAGAAATCGTCCCCCGTATTGGTATAGATATCCACCTTGTAGGCGGCAGAGTAGTCCTTGCTGTATACGGCGGTCAGAATCAGCACCTCTCCCTTTGCCACGCTGACACTGTCTTTGCCGGTGTAGGTGTTGCCGTTTTCATCCTCCCAATGGTCAAAGAAATCGTCATAGTCTTCGTAGGTATAATCCTCGGAGGGGCAGTAGAGCTCCATCTCCTCCTCGGAGCTGAGCATGGAGTAGCCGCCGCGGACAGTGTCCAGCATCAGCACAGTGCCCATATCCGGGTAGGCGCGCAGAGCGGTGAAATCCATGAATTCCTCGGCGATGACTGTGTCCCCGGGCTGATACAGGCCGGAGGTACTGACCCAACCGCGAAATTCTCCCTCGGAGTCTTCACCCACAGGCTCGGGCAGGGTAAAAGGTTTTCCGTAGGCGCTCACGGGGTAATTCCAATACTCCCCATCGGAGAAGGAAACATAGCCGGTATCCATGGATGCTTCCGGGTCTTGTGCTTGCTCCGATGCTTTCGGAGCCGCGGCGCAGCCTGCAAACAGTGCACAGCACAGGCAGAGCACCGATAAAAACGCGGTGATTTTTTTCATAAATAATCTCCTTGGATTTTTATTTTGATAAACCGGGATGCCTGCATGGGCGCAGCATGAAACTGAAAATCAGTGCTGCGCAAGCAGGCTCTCGATTTGCGCGGGCAGGCCGTCGATTTTTTCAAATACCGTGGGCATTTCTTCGCTGTCATCCGGGAATTCGGAAACCAGCAGATTTACGGTTTCGCCCTCCTGCGTCAGCGCCATGCCGTAGGCGGCACCGATGCTCAGCATAAGCTGCCCCTCTTCCCAAGTCAGAGCCCCGACATCCTGCGCAATCCAATAGCCGGTATGGTCCTCATTGAGGACAATGTACGAATGCATTTCCATAACCGTTCCGACAATCTCTTCGCTCCAAGTGCGCCCATAAACACCGGGGTACTCCGGTGCGGAGGGCTCGGCAGATTCAATGCCGTACTTTCTGATATATTCGTCCTCCGTCAAGTCAATCTCCGTAACTCCGCACAGTCCGGCGGGGGCGGTTTCCGTGGCGATTCCGCTGTACTTGATTGTAATCTCGTCCCCGATTTCAAAGGTGGGGCCATCGGGAATGTATTCCAGCCAATCATTTACAAAGTAGTTTCCATTGTCGGCTGTGAGATACAGCGTGCCGTCCGCAACATCCGTAATCCTCCCCTGCATGACAGCGCTTCCCGGCAAGGCTGCTGCCGCTGACAGATTCGGCTCAAGCTCTTTCAGGAAATCAAAGCACAGTTCTCCATTGCAGGAATAGAAAAACGGGTCTTTTCGGATGGTGCTGCTGTCGTTAAGATAGAGCAGCGGAATGACGGTTTTTCCGTTTTTGTCGATACCTTCTATGGAGAAGCCATATCCCATGCGCCCAAGAGAAATGCCGCTGCGTCTGAGCGCAGTGCCTTGAAGATTTCTTACAATCATTTTCACATACGCGGGCTCAGTTACCTGGAACCCCGTCCCGGTTTGCCCGTCAAATACGCTGAATCGGTCAACCTCGTCGGGATTGACACCCTTGGCAAAGGTCTTGGGCGTAAAATACCATGCTGCGGTGATTGCGAGAATCAGAACTGCGGCGATGGCAACAAAAGCTTTCTTCTTCACGGCGAGATACCCCTCTTCCATTGTCGTTCTGCCGATATTATAGAACAACTGCCCGCCCAAATAAAGGGAGCATTCCTTAATTTTCGATTAAAAAACAAGGGGCTGTATTTGATTAGGAATCAAAATCGTATTCCTTTTTGGAAAACAGAAGGAAAACTCCGGCACCGGTGAGTATCGTGCCGATGACCGTAAAATAAATTAACGCGCCGGGCGTGGCCGCCACAACATTTTCAGGATTTTCGGCGTCATAGCGGATTTCAATCACCTTGCCCACTTTGAATCCCTCCGCATAGAAGCCGATGTCACCTTCATACTCTTTGCCGTCCACCTGATATCTTGCAAAGGTATTGTAGGTATAGCGTTCCTCCGCAATGTCATAGGATTCCTCGATGCGGGTGATGGTCGCCTCTACGGGAAGATAGCGGCTTCTTTTGACAAGGGAAGAAATTCCGACACTCAATGCAAGCACACCGAGAAAAAAGCATGTGATGATGGGTATAATCCTTTTTTTAGCATTCATGACATAGATTCCTTTCACAGTAATATTTCTATTGCAAGCTGTAGTATCAATAAGAACCGTCCCCAACGACACTCGTGGGAATATGTCGCCCCGACATACCAGGATTTGTTAAGCAATCACTTGATAGCGTAAGCGAATATAAGAGTTTTGCAAAACCATGCAATCAATCAACTTCAAAACGCCTATGCCAGATAATTCATCAGCAGATACCAACGATGTTCCATCAATCAAGGTCGAAGTGTCTTTCCCCCCAATCAGCACCGGTGCCACAACAATATCCACATAATCAATCAATTTTTTACGCAGGAACATTCCATTGATTGTTCCGCCTGATTGGACGGTTAATCGCTCACATCCGTATTCTTTTTTTAGACGGACGAGCGCATCAGGCAGGGATTCTCCGTATATGATGTGCAAATTGTCTTCCGTAACTTGAAAAGCCGGGTGTTTTGCGTTGTTTGTAATCAATACAATCTGCCCAGACCGTGCGCAGAAATAGCGGATGCCATGTTCGTTCAAATGATGATTGTCCATCAAAACAAATGAAATTGGTGTTTTGGCAGGCAATTCTGATGTATTCACACCCATTTTGGCCTGAACTCTGCCAGTATTAAATGACCATAGGTCTGTTGTCTGTTCTATATCATAGTACTGTCCAAGACCCTCCTTTGCACCTGCAATATTGGGTAAGTCTTTATCAAAATCCAATTCATCCGTAGAGCCTACACTTATTTTTCCATCTACGGACATTAACATAAACAGTGTTGTTATTGGTCTATCCATGTTCCCACCATAAATTCAAATTTTGTCACTCTGACAACAGTTACATAGTCTCAACTCAGGCTCGAGACATCAACACCACCGTCTCAACATGGCTGCACCTCGGGAATAGGTCGGCGCACCGGGCGGATTTTAACACAAAACCGCGCTCCTTGAGCAGTGCCACATCCCGCGCGCAGGTGGCCACATCGCAGCTGATGTACACCAGCCGCCTCGGGTTCATGCGGTCGATGGCTTCGATGGTATCGGCGTTTAAGCCCTTGCGGGGCGGGTCAACGGTAATTACATCGGGGCGGATGCCCTGCTTCTCCAGCTCCAATGCAGCTTGCCCTGCATCGGCGCAGAAGAACTCGGCGTTGGAAATATTGTTGCGCGCTGCGTTGTCCCGGGCATCGGCAACGGCCTGCTCCACAACCTCCACTCCGATGACCTTGCCGGCAGTCCCTGCCATGGCCAGCGTGATGGTGCCCACGCCGCAGTATAAGTCCAGCACCAAATCCGTCTTGCGGATGTCCGCCTGCTCGATGGCGGCGGCATAGAGCCGCTGTGCTTGGGTGTGGTTGACCTGATAGAAGGAACGGGGAGACAGTCGGAAGTTAAGGCCGCACAGGGTGTCCTCAATGTAGCCGGGGCCGTAGAGGGTCACAAATTCGTCACCAAGAACGGCGTTGCTCTTCTTGGTGTGGATGCTCAGCACTAAAGTGGCAAAGCCCGGCACGGCTTTCAGGCTCTCAACCAGCTCCTTGGCATGGGGCAGAGCAGTGCCGTTGACGACAAGGCACACCAGTATTTGCCCGGAAACCGCGCCCCGGCGGACATAGATATGGCGAAGCAGTCCCCTGTGCTCGGTTTCATCGTAGGCGCTGATGCGGAAGCGGTTGCAGTGGTCAATGACGATATTCTTCACGGCATCCGTCTGCTCCGGCAGGATAAGACAGCGTTCGTTTTCCACTACCTGATGGGTGCCGGAGCGGAAGAAACCGGCAAAGACCTTCCCTTTCTCACTCGCCACGGGGTACTGCGCCTTGTTGCGGTAGCCCCGGCAGGCAGGAGCGGCGAGGATGGGCACATCTTCTAAATTCTCCCCGCCGATGCGGTTTAAGGTGTCCTTCACCCGCTTGGCCTTAAGCCGGGTTTCCTCCTCATAGTCCATGTGCCAGAAATCGCACCCGCCGCACAGCTTGGCCACGGGGCATTCCCGATTCACCCGGTGGGGGGACTTCTCCAGAATCTGCACGATTTTTCCCGCCGCCCAGGTCTTGCGGGGCAGGGTGATGCGCACCTGCACACGCTCCCCCGCGATGGCGTTGGGGATGAACACGGCACACCCGTCGATGTGGGCAACGCCCTGACCCTCGGCGGTGTAGTCTTCGATGACGGTCTCATAGACGGCATTTTTTGTTAGCATAATTACTCCTTCGGGCTTTGCGACACCCATTTTGTTTGTAAGATATTATTATACAATACTTTTTGCCGAGGGTAAAGAAGTCAGGTGACAAATCGGCGGAAAAATGTTATAGTAAGGCATCAGGCATCAGTAAGCCACAAGCCGCAAGTGCGGTGCAGTCTGCGTGCAGGCTGCAGTTTTCGGCAGTGGATTGAAAGCTTTGGTTTCAGGAAAGGAGCGCACCATGGACTACACAAATTGCACCCTCTGCCCAAGGCAGTGCGGATTGAACAGAACAGTGGGACAGCTCGGTTTCTGCAAAGCCCCTGCCATGGCCGTGGTGTCCAAAACCATGATTCACCCATGGGAAGAACCCGCCCTTGCAGGCTCCGGCGGCAGCGGTGCCATCTTCTTCGGCGGGTGTACGCTGGGGTGCTGCTACTGCCAGAACCGCACCATCAGCCGCGCACCTCACGGAAAAACCGTGGACAGCGCCGAGCTTCGCGCCATGATGGAGCAGCTGATTGCCCAAGGGGCTGAAAATATCGACCTTGTGACCCCCACCCATTATCTGCCCACCATACTACCCGCACTGGAAAAGCCCTTGGGCGTTCCCGTGGTATATAACTGCGGCGGCTATGAGCGCTCAGAAATTCTAAAGGCGCTTTCCGGCAAGGTGGATATATACCTGCCCGATTTTAAGTATGCGGACAATGCCCTTGCAAAACGCCTGTCCTTTGCCGGGGACTATTTTGAGGTCACAGCTTCCGCCATTGACGAGATGCTCCGTCAGGTTGGCACGCCCCAATGGGAGGGCGAGAAGCTGAAAAAAGGCGTTATCGTCCGCCACCTGATTCTGCCCGGGCAGGTGGAGAATTCTCTGAAAGTGCTGGACTTTCTGGGGGAGCATTTTGGTGCCGATATTCTCGTGAGTCTCATGCGCCAGTATACCCCCATGCCGGGACTTCCCGCGCCCCTTGACCGCCCCATCACGGACGAGGAATACGATGCGGTCTTGAGCTGGATGTTCCTCAACGACCTGCAGGGTTTCACCCAGGAGAAAAGCGCCGCAGACAGCGGCTTTATTCCCGATTTCGCAGGGGATAAATGTTGACTTTTTGCCGCCTTTATGCTATGCTTACAGACGAAAGTGAATACCATTTCAGTGCTCCCGCCGCCGTCTTGGGCGATGGGGGAGAATAGAGAATCGGGTGAAAATCCCGAGCGGTACCGCCACTGTGAATGCGGAGCCGAACCGGGGGCGAAAGCCGGCCATTGGGAAACTGAGAAGGCTGCCGGGGTTGGCGCGGATGCATGAGTCAGGATAACTGCTGAAGATGGCTTTTTTGTCGGGCTCTACCTGTATGGAGTGCCGACACCTTTTGGCGCAGGAATTCGGCTGCGGCAGCGCAATTCGCTGCCGCAGTTTTCTGTTTCCCGTTGCTGCCGCCCCTCCCCTTGGGGGTATGGCAGATTGCCCTTCGGGATGGAAGCGCTTGCGTGATTTCATCCCACAGGCCGGTCACCTGTGGGATGTTTGTCTGTTTGGAGAATTATGATGAAGAAATTACCTCGTGTGCTCATTGCCGGAACCAACAGCGGCTGCGGAAAAACCGGCGTGGTCTGCGCCGTGCTGCAGGCGCTGAAAAACCGCGGCACGGATGTGAGCGCCTTTAAGTGCGGCCCGGACTATATTGACCCCATGTTTCACACCAGGGTAACGGGGGTGCCCTGCCGCAATTTGGATTTGCACTTCTTTTCCGGGGACACTCTGCGCTACCTGCTGGCCGAGAACGGCCGGGAGGTTGTCGTCTTGGAGGGTGTCATGGGCTACTATGACGGCATCGGCATGACGAGCCGGGCAAGCACCTATGAAGTGGCAAAGGAAAGCCGAACCCCCACGGTGCTGGTGGTGAGCGCGGGCGGCGCGGCAAGGAGCCTGCTTGCCGCCATCGAGGGCTTTTTGAATCTGGAAGCTGACAGCGGCATCCGGGGTGTGATTTTCAATCGGTGCAGTGCCATGCTCTACCCGAGCCTGAAAGCCATGGTGGAGGCGCATTTCAGCGGGCGTGTGAAGCCCTTGGGGTATCTTCCCGTCATGCCCGAGGCGGTGATGGAAAGCCGTCATCTGGGGCTCATTACCGCCGAGGAAATCGGAAATCTACAGGAAAAGCTGTATCTTCTGGGGCAGCAGGCAGAGAAGAGTATCGACCTTGACGGCCTTTTGGAGCTGGCGGAAAGTGCGCAAGACCTGGCATTTCTCCCCCCGGTTCTTCCCACTCCCGGAAAGCCGGTGCGCATCGGCATTGCCCGGGACAGGGCGTTCTGCTTTTACTATGCCGACAGCCTGGCACTTCTGGAAAAACTGGGAGCGGAGCTTGTTCCGTTTTCTCCTTTGGGGGATACCGCACTTCCCGATGATTTGCAGGGGCTGTACCTCGGCGGCGGATATCCCGAGCTTTACGAAGAAAAACTATCCTCCAACCTTTCCATGCGGGAGTCCATTCGCACGGCGGTGGCGGAGGGCTTGCCCACCATTGCCGAGTGCGGCGGCTTTTTGTACCTGCACACGGCATTGGAGGGCGCTCCCATGGCGGGGCTGTTCCAAGGTGACGGCTTCAACACCGGGAAACTGCGCCGCTTTGGCTATGTGACCATGACGGCGCGGGAGAATAATCTGCTGTGCGAAAAAGGGCACAGCTTTCCTGCCCATGAATTCCATTATTTCGATGTACCCGACCCCGGGTGCTGCTTTGAAGCCGTCAAGGCCAGCGGCAAGCGCTGGGAATGCGCCCACGCGGGCGCGAGCCTTTATGCGGGCTTCCCCCATTTCCATTTCTATTCCGACCCAACCATGGCAGAGCGGTTTTTGAATGCCTGCCGGGACTACAAGGAGCGCAGTCATGCTTGAAATTATCAAACCCATGGATATTGAGAAGCGGAGCTTTGAGATAATCACGGAGCTTTTGGGCAATACCAAATTAGACCCCGAGAACGAGCTTGTCATCAAGCGGGTGATTCACACCTCCGCCGACTTTGACTATGCCGAGAATCTGTGCTTTAGCGAGCACGCGGTACGAAAGGGCATTGAGGCTCTGCGGGGCGGCTGTGATATCGTCACCGACACCCAGATGGCGAAAGCCGGTATCAACAAGACGATTCTTTCCTCTCTGGGTGGGCATGTGCACTGCTTTATGTCCGATGAGGATGTGGCCAAGGAGGCCAAGGAGCGGGGTGTTACCCGCGCCATTGTGTCCATGGAGCGGGCAAGGAAGCTTTCCAAGCCCTGCATCTTCGCCATCGGCAATGCCCCCACAGCGCTCATTTCCCTAAAAGAGCAGATTGACGCAGGACTGCTGACCCCAGCCCTGATTATCGGTGTGCCCGTGGGCTTCGTGAATGTGGTGGAGAGCAAGGAGCTGATTATGACTTCTTCCGTTCCCTATATCGTCGCCCGGGGGCGCAAGGGCGGCTCCAATGTGGCCGCCGCCATCTGCAACGCCATGCTGTATCAGATTAAACGATAGACCAATGAAAAATGTGCGGGCGGCTACTAGCCGCCCTACATGAAACAGATTCGCTTAAACTGTTTTATGAAAGGAGCCGACCATGGAAAGCTATATTCACAAGGATGGAAAAGATTTGCGTCTTGGCTATACCACCGGCTCCTGCGCTGCTGCCGCGGCTAAAGCGGCGGCATGGATGCTCCTGACAGGAAAGGCTAAGAAGACCATTCGTCTCCTGACCCCCAAGGGCATAGCGCTTTCCTTAGCGGTGGAGGAAATTACATGCGGTGAAGAATTTGTCCGCTGCGCGATTCGGAAAGACAGCGGGGATGACCCCGATGTGACGAATGGTGCCCATGTCTTTGCCGAGGTACGCAAAATCCCCACAGGCATCACCATTGACGGCGGCATCGGTGTGGGGCGGGTGACGAAGCCCGGCCTTGACCAGCCGGTGGGAAACTCCGCCATCAATTCCGGCCCCCGCTCCCAGATTGCTGGGAATGTGCAGGAAGTTATGGATGCCTGCGATTATCCGGGCGGCCTGTCCGTCGTTATCTCCGTTCCCACGGGGGAGGCACTGGCAAAGAAAACCTTCAATCCCCGCCTTGGCATCGAGGGCGGCATCTCCATCTTGGGCACCACCGGAATTGTGGAGCCCATGAGCGAGAAAGCGCTGGTCGATACCATCCGCACGGAGCTGACCCAGAAGAAAGCGCTGGGACTGGATACCGTCATGCTCACCCCGGGCAACTACGGCTCGGACTTTATCCGGGAGGTGCTTGGCATCGACCCGGGCACGGCGGTGCAGATTTCCAATTTTGTGGGTGACAGTCTGGACATCTGCAAGGAGCTGGGATTTTCCAAGGTGCTCCTTGTGGGGCACATCGGAAAGCTTGTGAAGCTGGCGGGCAATATGATGACCACCCACTCCAAATACGGCGACTGCCGCATGGAGATTATGGCCGCCCACGGGGCCGTTTGCGGGGCAAGCGCCGAAGCGGTGCAAACAATTCTCGGCAGTGTCAGCTGTGACGAGGCGATTCGGATTCTGAAAAACACAGGCATCTGGGAGTGGACGGCGGAGAGCCTGACCCGCGCCATTGACAAAAACCTGCGTCTTCGCGCAGACCCTATGGAAATTGCCTTCCTGACTTTTTCTAAAGAATACGGCACCCTTGCGCAGTCCGAGAATGCAGGAACGCTTCTAAAAGAATGCCGATAAAAAGCCTTCCCCTTGGGGCTGCCGCCACAGCGGCGTGCAGAGCGCAACCGCCCGCAGGGAGGCTCTTAGGGCGGAGCTGAAGCCTTGGCCGGTGCGAACCGGCATACAAGGGGAAGCCTCGGCTGGCGCGAAGCTGATAGCTGACAACAGACAACAGATAACTGACGGTGGTACTGCCACCGAAAAACCGGAGGATTTATTATGGTTCATTTTGTGGGAGCGGGGTGCGGAGCGCCCGATTTGATTACTGTGCGGGGACAGCGGCTTTTGCAGGAGGCCGATGTGGTGATTTATGCCGGGTCTCTTGTAAACCCGGAGCTTCTCAAAAACTGCAAGCCCGGCTGTGAGATTCACAACTCTGCCAAGATGACCTTGGACGAAACCACCGCCGTCATTGTAAAGGCTGAGGCCGAGGGCAAGACCACCGTCCGCCTGCACACCGGCGACAGCTCCATCTACGGCGCTGTGCGGGAGCAGTTTGACGAACTGATTCCCAGAGGCATTGCATACGATGTGACCCCCGGGGTCAGCGCTTTCTGCGGTGCGGCAGCTTCCTTAAAGCAGGAGTTTACCCTGCCCTCCGTGAGTCAGACCGTGATTATCACCCGCCAGTCCGGGCGCACAGCTGTGCCGGATAAGGAGAGCATCCGCTCTCTTGCCCAGCACCGCGCCACCATGTGCCTGTACCTGTCCACGAGCTTGACCGAGGAGCTGCAAAAGGAGCTGCTGGAGGGCGGCTACGATGCCGAAACTCCCGCTGCGGTGGTATTCAAGGCATCCTGGCCCGATGAGCAGATTTTCCACTGCACGGTGGGAACTCTTCACAAGACCGTCACCGAGAACCACCTCACCCGCACCAGCCTCATCATCGTAGGCGACTGCATGGGTGCGCAGTATGACAAATCCTTCCTCTATGACCCCGCCTATGAGCGCGTACTCACCGAGGTTGCCAAGCGATGAAATTAGCCGTATTTGCCTTCACCCGCAAGGGCTGTAAGCTGGCTTTGCGCGTCCGCCGGGCACTGTCGCCCTCCGAATGCCGCATGGTGACCATGGAGAAATTCGGCCTGCCCGATTTTGAAGCCTACACCCCGCCCCTGAGCACCTGCATGGAAAGCTACTTTTTCTGGGCGGATGCAATCGTCTTCGTGGGAAGCACCGGCATGGCTGTGCGCGCCATTGCCCCATGGATTCGGGATAAGAAGCGCGACCCGGCGGTAATTGCCGTGGACGAGGGCGGCAATTTCGCCGTCTCGATGCTGTCCGGCCATCTGGGCGGAGCCAACCGCATGACAACGCTTTTGGCCGAGGAAATCGGAGCCACCGCCGTCATCACCACCGCAACGGATGTGGAGGGGCGGTTCAGCCCCGATGCATGGGCGGCGCAAGCGGGCTTTACCGTATCTTCGTGGCCTGCCTGCAAGGCAGTCTCCGCCGCCATTTTGGAAGAAGATATCCCCATGGTGTGCGAAAAGACGGTGCAAAAGTTTCCCGCCGGTGTGATTTCGGGAAGCTCCGGCAAGCTCGGCATCTTCGTGGGCGTGCACGATGCATACCCCTTTGATACCACCCTGCGCCTGACCCCCAAGGCTCTGCGCCTTGGCATCGGCTGCCGCCGGGGCACTGCGCAGGAGAAAATCAGAACGGCGGTGGAAGCTGTTTTGCATAATCACAATCTCGCATCTGATGCTCTTTGCGGCATTTATTCCATCGACCTGAAAGCAAACGAACAGGGGCTTCTGGACTATGCAAAGTCTTTGGGTGTTCCCTGCGTGTTCTATACCTCCCGGGAGCTTATGCAGGCTCCGGGGGACTACCCTGCATCCGAATTTGTAAAATCCGTCACCGGCGTGGACAATGTGTGCCAGAGAGCCGCCATGCTGGGGGCGAAAACCCTATTGGTTTCCAAAACCGCACTGGACGGCGTGACCGTGGCCATTGCGGAAAATGACTGGGAGGCGGTATTTTGAAGCTGTATATTGTGGGCATCGGCCCCGGAGATTTTGAAAATATGACCATTCGGGCAGACAAAGCTCTGCGCGAATGCGATACCATCATCGGCTACCATGTGTATGTGGACTTGGTAAAGCCGTGGTATCCCGACAAAGAATTCATGACCACCCCCATGACCCGCGAAGCCGACCGCTGCCGCATGGCACTGAAGGAAGCTCAGACAAAAACCACCTGCATGGTCTGCTCCGGCGACAGCGGCATCTACGGCATGACGGCGCTGTGCTATGAGCTTCGGGGGGAGAGCGTAAGCCCCGAAATTGAGGTGATTCCCGGCCTGACAGCAGCTTGCTCCGGCGGGGCGGTGCTGGGCGCTCCCCTGACCCATGACTTTGCGGTCATCAGCCTGTCCGACAGGCTCACCCCGTGGGAGAAGATTCTGAATCGTCTCGATAATGCCGCCAAGGCAGACCTTTCCATGGTCATCTACAATCCCAAGAGCCACGGGCGGCCTGACAACCTCGCCATGGCCTGTGACAAGCTGTTGGAAACTCTGCCCGCAGACAGGCTCTGCGGTGTGGTGCACAATATCGGAAGAACCGGCGAGAAGGCGGTCATCCTGACACTAAGTGAGCTTCGCAATTATGATGCAGATATGTTCTGCACCGTGTTCATCGGTAACGCCCAGACCCGAAACATCGGGGGCAAGCTCGTGACCCCCAGAGGATATAAAGATGTCTGAAATTTGTGTATTTGCAGGAACTACGGAAGGCCGTCTGCTGGTGTCCCATCTGCAAAAGCAGGGCGTTTCCACCCTTGCGTGCACGGCAACAGAGTACGGCGGAGAGCTTTTGCAGGAGGGCGGGAGTGTCCGGGTCATCTCCCGGCGGCTGGACGAGACCGACATGGAAGCACTCTTTGCCCGGGAAAGCTTTTCCTGCGTGGTGGATGCCACCCACCCCTATGCCGGCGTGGTGACCCACAATATCCGAGCCGCCGCCGAGACTGCCCACATCCCCTATCTTCGTCTGCTGAGAAGTGAGGGAAGTGCGGAGGATGCCCTCTACGCTGACAACACGGATGCTGCAGTGCAGATGTTACAGACCATCCCCGGCAACATCCTGCTGACCACGGGAAGCAAGGAAATTGCCAAATTCACGGCGCTGCCCGACTTTGCTGACAGGGTGTATGCCCGGGTGCTCAGCGTGGAGGATAGCATTGCCGCCTGCCGTCAGGCGGGGCTGAGCGCCTCCCATATCATTGCCATGCAGGGGCCTTTCAGCAAAAATCTGAACCGTGCCATGCTGGAGGATTTGAACTGCACCGTCCTTGTGACCAAGGACGGCGGCGTGAAGGGCGGCTTCCCCGAGAAGGTTCAGGCCGCTCGGGAAGTGGGGGTAAAGCTTCTTGTCATCGGTCGCCCGATGCGTGAAGAGGGACTTTCCATCCGAGAGGTAGCGAAGCATCTGGGCTGTCCCATGCGCCCGAGGGTCAGTATCGTGGGCATCGGCTCCGGGAATCCCGCCGACCTGACGGTTGCCGCCCGGGATGCCATTCGCCACGCCGACTGCCTGATTGGTGCCAAGCGGATGCTTCGTGCCGTGGCAGAACCGGGACAGCGGCAGGTGGAGGCCATTGCCCCGGAGAAAATCGCCGCCGCCATCGAGGAAAACACCGACTGCCTGACCTTTGCCGTGGTCATGGCGGGAGATATCGGTTTCTACAGCGGCACAAAAAAACTATTGCCCTTATTATCTTCCTGCGATGTGGAAAGCCTCCCGGGGCTGAGCTCCCTGGTTTTGCTGTGCGCCCGACTGGGTGTTTCCTATGAGGATGTGACCTGCGTCAGCCTCCACGGGCGGCAGGGGGATATTTGTGATGCTGTCCGCCGCCACGGCAAGGTCTTCGCCTTGGTGGGCGGAGAGGAGGGCATGAAGAATCTGTGCGCCGCCCTGAATGATAACGGCCTTGGCGAGGCCGAGATTGCCGTGGGAGAGCGGCTGGGCTATGGGGATGAAAAAATCACCCGGGGCACTGCCCGGGAGCTTTCTGCAAGCACATTTGACGCTCTGAGTGTCTGCCTGATTATGGCAAAGCCCACCTTCGTCCTCACCCCCGGCATGGCCGATGAAGTATTCCTGCGGGGTATCCACGCCGACGGCAAGGTCGTGCCCATGACCAAGCGGGAGGTGCGCACTGCCGCCCTTTCCCATCTGGCGCTGACGGCGGATGCCGTGTGCTGGGATATCGGCGCGGGCACCGGCTCCGTGTCCATCGAAATGGCAAGGCTTATCCCCCGGGGCGCAGTCTACGC
>JAZRVX010000051.1:0-2938 GCA_045599455.1 Faecousia sp.
GCCGATTCATTCCAGCGGCGTGCATCTTCAAAGTCGATATCGCCGCTGCAAACCGCCTCGGCACCGTACAGTTCTTTTGCCTTGCGGAGTGCATCCGACACCGCCGCCGCATCATGCTGTGATTTTGACGGAACAAGAATAAGCGGAACCCCAAGACTTTCGGCGAATTTTTCCAAAACATCACGGGTAAAAAGATGTAAATACGAATACTGACCTTTGGTTCCGACGGCGACCATAAGTGCCACGCAGGTATGACCTGCCCGCAGCATACGGTCAAGCGCCAGGGTACAGTCTTTTCCGCCGCTGTATGCCATTACAAACTTCATAAAATTTCTCCACAGTAATGAATAGACAGCCAACCCTCTCTGCAACAGAGGGAGGTGGTTCTTCATCTCATTATTCTTTAAGTGTGCATAACTGCTTCGCAGCCAGAAGTGCAGCAACTTCAGGATGCTGCTTCAGTCTGTGACAGCGTTTTTCTGACGAAAGAGGACACGAACCTAAGCAGATCGGCAACATTTTACACGTCAGGCATTCCTTCGCTGTCGGGAAGGCATGTTCCCTGATGAAAACACTGTCGCTCCCTTGTGCCAGTTCCTCTGCCCGCGGCAAAGCGGAAACATTGCCAAGGGAATGCTCTTTCTTGCCGAGAAAGGAATTGCACTTGAAGATATCACCGCACTCGTCAATGCAGTATGAATACTTCAGGCAGGCCCTGCACGGCACATTTAACGGCAGCATGTCAGATCCATCATAGAAACTATAGATTCCGCTCCAGAAATCGCTGAATTCCGCCTCCGTCATGGCATCTTGCTTCATCTCCTGAGGAACATCGCGGTAAACCATCATTCTTGCGCAACGGAGGTGGATTGAGGCACCGGTCTCTTCTCTGAGGCGTGTGATCTCGTCATTGAGGGCCGCAACAGATGATGCGTTGCGGCGGGACACATTGCATCTCACTTCAATGGTGTGACCGGATTCACACATACGGCGGATGTTTTCCATGATACGCCGGTATGTGCCCTGACCGCCCGTCAGCATACGGACGCTGTCATGGGTTTCAGCCGTCCCGTCAACGGTGATGCGATAACCGAAGATGCCTGCCCGGTCAAGCCGTTTCACTGCGTTTTCATCAAGCAGATATCCGTTCGTGGTAATGGAGGAAGCGTACTCAACGCCGAGCAGATGAGCCGTGCGCAGAAAATGCGTGCTCAAGTCCTCAATAATATCAACGGCAAGCGTCGGTTCACCGCCGTACCAGTCAACTGTTGCAAAACGCGCTTGGCTTTCCTCCAGGAGGCGGTCATAAAACCGCTTGAGGTAGTACACCGTTTCCGGTGTCATCCTCCCGCTTCGCTTTTGCCCGGTCTCTACGCAGTAAGGGCAGGCAAAATTACAATCCATCGTAGGGCAGACGGTCAGTGCGACAGAATCACTTTTCTCTTCGTGCACTCTGGCACTGCAACGGTCTCTCAGCATGCGTATCTCATCAGCCTCCGTCAGAAATCCGCCTTCCGTCAACTTTCGGAAAAGTGGCGGGGAGATTTCTCCCTCAGGATAGGCTTCAAATGCCGCCATTTCTGCGGGTGTGAGAAGAATCACTTCTCTGTTTGCGAAATTATACAGTGCCCAATTCCCATTCTCTTTCAGAAATACAGGCTGGAAAAACCCTGACCTGTGCATGTTCAGTTCACATGGAAGTACTGTCTGGTTTCCCAGATTTCTTGTCCGTTATCCAGTCTGATATGATATTCGACCGTGTCTTCACTGCAAATTGTTATGACTCTGCCGCCAATAACGGTTCCCTGACAACCTGACCGAAGTATGGTGACTCTTTTGCCATTCAGATCATCCGTATCTAAGGAGGAACCGCCGCAGCCGCCAACGACATTTGTAAGTTCTTCGTCGGCAAGTTCTTCTTTGCCCGACACATTCAACGCTGCGGGCTTTACGGCTTCGGCACCATCTGCGAATTCGCTGCTTCTATCCTGAAGGCGGATTTGCTGAAACATACTTTCAGCTTCTTCATCCGTCAATTCGATGCCGATCTTTCTCGCAGCGAACTTCAAAATCTCCGGCGTGTCGATATAGCCGTATTTTTTGTAAAATATTCCGTGGAACTTCATAATATTTCTCCTTTACCTAAAAAAATATGTTTGTTGGAACATGTGTATAGTATAGCACATATATGGTTATTTTTCAAGTCATTCGTCATATCTTATGCGGTGCTGCCTTAATTACAAACTTTCAAGAATTTGTTTGTGTTCGCTGAGATAACCTGACAGCGCAGAATCAATTTTTTGCCAATAGTGTCCCTCAAAAAACAGGCATTTGGATAGATCCGATCCGAATACATCCTCGGTCAAGGCAAGTCCGACTGCACGGCAGCCGCCGCAACAGTATCTGAACCACTTGCAGTCAGCGCACTTTTCGTTGTGTTCCTTTAAGTCCTTCACCGTCGTGCAAACGGAACAAAGATAATCCCCATCACGCAAATGCTTTTGCAGACCGTCTGTTTTCACATTGCCGAGGATCCATTCGTGCTGTTCGTAATAACCCGACATTTGATGGCAGGGGTAAAGATTCCCGTTCGCGCCGACCGCCACCATGCCGCGATTTCCTCTGCAAACGGGCAAGGAATCCCGGTATTCGCCATCGCCGCATTCCATCGCACGGGGACGGTAGGTCTTGCTCTGCGGGTGCAGGTGAACGAAATTCCAGACATCGATCTCCATTTTGCAATTCGTTTGTGTATATGCCCGCAAAAAGTCCAGCATCGTATCAAAGTATTCTTCGAGTGTCAGACAGGCATTACCGGCGTTCTGTAACCAACGGGGAGCTTCCGTCGTGCGGATGATACGCATTTCTGAAACGCCCATACTGTCAAGCAGTTTTGCCGTCGGGAGCATTGAATCGGCGTTCAGCCGATGAACATTGG
>JAZRVX010000052.1:0-1327 GCA_045599455.1 Faecousia sp.
TGTCGGCTCGTCGCATCCTGGGGCTGAAGCAGGTCCCAAGGGTTTGGCTGTTCGCCAATTAAAGCGGCACGCGAGCTGGGTTCAGAACGTCGTGAGACAGTTCGGTCCCTATCCATCGTGGGCGTAGGAGTCATGAGAGGATCTGTTCCTAGTACGAGAGGACCGGAATGGACGCACCACTGGTGCAACTGTTGTCGTGCCAACGGCATAGCAGGGAAGCGAAGTGCGGATGGGATAAACGCTGAAGGCATCTAAGCGTGAAACCCACCTCAAGAATAAGACTCCCATTCGAAAGAAGTAAGACCCCTGGAGGACTACCAGGTGATAGGTCATCGGTGGAAGTGCGGTAACGCATGCAGCTTGTTGATACTAATCGGTCGAGGGCTTGATTTCAAGCTCGGTTAAAAAGAGACTAATTGGAAAAAGGCCATGAAGTGAATCTCAGAGTTCGGACTGTGCAGTTGTCAGGGTGCAAGAAAAGAAGGGCGCAAGCCCGCCAAACAAGTTCACAATTTCCGGTGGTAATGACGGAGAGGTCCCACCTGTTCCCATACCGAACACAGAAGTTAAGCTCTCCAGTGCCGAAAGTACTTGGCTGGACACGGCCCGGGAGGATAGGTCGCTGCCGGATCCCATTTATACGGAAGAGTCAATTGGCTCTTCCGATTTTCGTTTTGGCGCAATCTGCTGGATCCGGATCATCGAATCCGAAGCTTTGGCAATGATCATTTGTTCAAGCAGTCGTTCTGAAATAGACGATAAGCATTTGAATAGACATAAATTGTATTTTTTCGGAAAAATAAAAAACCATCGTTGACAATGTTTGATTTGGCATATATAATAACCTTATGCGAATAAAATCGCATGGAGCGGAGGAGTTACAGGTGAAAGAAAGCTATGTTTTTTACGGAATGGACGCTGGTCCCGACAGCCTTCTGGTGGAAGGCTTCCATAAGCCGGGCAGCCTGACGATCGCCAGCGGCGCATGGATCCATGCGGCGGGCAGCGCCATGCTCAGCGAGGGCGTCTATAAGCTCCGCTCCAGCGAGCACTGGGTATGGATTGCGGTGGCGGAGGGCAGCGCAGAGCTGCAGTGGGAAAACCACACCCTTCAGCTGGACGAGGAGCAGGCAACCTTCCTGCCTGCGGCCAAGGCTCGCATGAGCCTGAAGCTGAGCGCCCAGGCGACCATCCTGTGGATGGCGTTTGAGGGCCCGCTGGCCTCTATGGTCGTGCGCAAGATGGGTGCGCTGCTGCGCATGCCCCTGCGCGAGACGGCTCTGCCCAGTCAGCTCTATCTCGCCAAGCAGATCGTGCAGGTGGTGGT
>JAZRVX010000053.1:0-1444 GCA_045599455.1 Faecousia sp.
ACCCCCAACAGCTGGCTCCCCTACAAACACGAACTGAAGGAGGGCGCGGAGGACGCGATCTACAAAAAGCTCTCCGACATCTGCGTATCCATGAAAGCCGCGGATCACTTGAACATGCCGGAGCGTGTGGACAATGTGGTGGAGGTCGTGCTCTCCACGCGAGAAATGAAGCTGTACAAGCAGATGGAGCGTGACATGCTGCTGCCATACGCAGATGGCGATATCATGGCGATCAACGCGGCGGTACTGGCAAACAAGCTCCTCCAGCTGGCCAACGGCGCCTGCTACGATGAGTTTCACAATGTGAAAACGATTCATGACCGCAAGCTGGACGCCCTGGAAGACCTGATCGAAGCCGCAAACGGCAAATCCGTGCTCATCATGTACAGCTACCAGCATGACCTCACCCGAATCCAGGAACGGCTGGGTACATACGGCCCCGACAATCCGAATGGTGTGCGCCGGCTGGTTTCCGAACAGGACATGACCGACTGGTGTGCCGGACGGATTCCCATCGCGGCCACCCAGCCCGCGTCTACCGGCCATGGTCTCAATTTGCAATCAGGCGGCAGTACCATCATCTGGTTCGGGCTGACATGGTCATTGGAACTGTACGAACAGGCCAACGCCCGCCTCTGGAGGCAGGGTCAGAAAAACACTGTGGTCATTCACCACATCATCACCAAGGACACGACCGACGAAAAAGCCATGCGGGCCCTCCACGACAGAGCAGCCGGGCAGGACGCTCTGCTGGCTGCGGTCAAGGCGGAGATCGATTCCGTAAAGAGCAAGGCCTCGAAAGAGGGTGGTTCCCTTGCTTGAACGTGACATCGTGGCCGCGATCAAGAAGTACCTGACCTCGCTGGGCGAGGACGTGTTCTTCTGGAAGGAGCATGGCGGCCCCTACGGCACTTCCGGGATTCCGGACATCATTGTCTGCTACAAGGGCCGGTTCATCGGCATGGAGTGTAAGCTCCCCGGCGGTCGGCTGACCGAACTGCAAAAACGGGCAATTACGAAGATCAATCGCGCTGGCGGCATTGCCCGCCGCGTGGAGAGCGTGGCGGATGCCCAGTCGATCATCCGGCTCGTAGATAACGAACTGGCAGACATGACAATTACTGAGAAGAACGAGGTATGACACCATGGAAAAGAAAATGTATGAGCTGAAGATCGATCCCGACCTCCGGGATCTGATTCCTCCCCTCAGCGATGAGGAACACCGGATGCTGGAAGACAGCATCGTCCGGGACGGCTGCGATACTCCGCTCATCGTCTGGGCGGGTACTATCGTGGACGGTCACAACCGCTACGAGATCTGTCAGCGGCATCAGATTCCCTTCACCTACGATGAACGCAGCTTTGATAACAAGGAGGCCGCTATGTTCTGGATGCTTGAACACCAACTGGCACGACGCAATCTGAACAGCTACCAGCGCAGTCT
>JAZRVX010000054.1:0-56884 GCA_045599455.1 Faecousia sp.
CCTTCGGTCACCACGGTCGCTGACGCTCCCTCGGAATGACCACCTATTTCAGGTTTTTCGACAATTTGACCGGACTGCATTCCAAATGCAGTCCGGTTTTTATGCGGTATGGAAGAGGAAGAAACTACCCTATTTTCGCAATCTCGTAGCTTTCGCAGGGGTGGCCAAGCATGCGCATGATTTCCAGCTCGTCGAGGGCATCGAACAGGGCGTTATGTACCTCCAGGTAAAGCTTTCCCGAGAGCATACGGTAGACATCCTCCGCCCGGTAGCCCCGCCGCAGCTTGCCGGAGGCGCAGCAGTCGGCATTTCGGGGGATGGCGTGGTTATACTGGCGGTAGGCGGCCAAACGCATAATGTCATACCAGCGGTAGCTTTTAAGCTCCGGCAGATGGTGAAAGTCAAAGCGGGCGTTGTAGGCAAACACCCGGTTTACGCCGTAAGCATCCAGAAATTCCCGAACCAGCCCAATGGCGGCGCTGTAGGGAACTATGGCATCCGGTTCCTTCTCGGAGAGCACAAGCGAGTACATGGCGGGCTTGCGAAATGCGGGATGGATGACATAATACCGCGTGTCCAGCGGCGTTAAGGCCAGAGCATCCGCAATCACCACGCCGATGGACATGACTTCATCGTCGTAGTTGGTTTCCGTATCAATTACCGCAATGCAGTTCATCTGTGTATACTCCTGTATGGATGGAATGTGTCTATTATAGCGGGATTTGCGGGAAAAACAAGATAGATGTGGACAGCGCCGCGGAATCTGATATAATGGGGGAAACGGTTCTTTGCGAATTCACATCGGATTATCAAATTATCTCGATGCATACTGTGCGGGCCTCTGTAGCCGCTCCGGCACGGATTTTCGGCGGAAAGACCGAACGATGAGGTGAAACATATGAATACGCCCCAAGATATTTACGATTATGTGGTGCGCTCCGGCAAGGAGTCGGAGTTTTTGACGGCGATTATGCTGCACAAGCAGGGCTACTCCATTGCGGAGCTGGGGGATGGGCGATTTGTCATTCGGGACGGCGCGTGCAGACTCTGCTCGGAGCAGTACAAACTGAATCTGCCGATTTCGGACGATGAAATCATCGCCGCAGTCGAAAACGGCCTTTATATTACCCCCTTTATTTCGCGGCAGGGTGAGCAGTATCAGATTCATTTCCTTGTCCACCGCTATGAGGCCAAGGACAAGGCGGAATTTGAGGAGGAAATCGCCCGGGAGGTGGTGCGCTATATGATTCTGAAAACCATTGTTGCACTGCGCCTGACCACATGGCGAAAGGTCGATGAATTCATAGGATAAGAAGACGAACCCCCCCCTGACAAGTTTCACTTGCCGGGGGGTTCCTGTAGGGAGGGCACTGTGCGGGCGGTTGATAGCCGCCCGCACAGTGGCGAATGGACGAAAAACTCCCATTTGCCACACCCCAATCCCGCAATATCACGCCTTTCCCTTCATCTCTAAGACGGAGTAGGACACCACGCCGACAAGGATGATGACGGCTCCCAGAATTTGGAGCGCCGCGGGAATCTCGTGAAACAGTATGGCGGCAAAAATGCTGGCTATCACAGGCTCGCAGAGCTTGGCGGCGGATACAAAGGTGGGCGGCAGGTATTTGAGACACCAGCTGAAAATGCTGTGCCCCATGATGGTGGAAAACACCGCCAGCAGCAGGCCGCAAAGAATGCCGCTTGGATGGCATCCGATAATGGCGTGCCCCTGCGCCAGACACAGGAAGAAAAGCGATGCACAGCAGAAACAGTACACTATGTAGGTGTAGACGGTGGCACTTAGATTTTTGCGGACGATGCGCCCCAGCAGAGTATAGCCTGCCACGGCCAGCGCCGCCGTCAGCGCGAGGAAATCACCATACAGGTGATTCATGCCAGCCCCGGAGTCCGACATGGCGATGATGACACTGCCCAGCAGCGTCACCGCAATGGCGCACACGGCCTTTCGGCTCAGTCTGCCGTGCATCAGCAGGCAGTAGGCGAGGGCGACCCAGATGACCTCCGTGGAGACGATGATGGTGCCGCTGGACACGCTGGTGTGATGCAGGGACTCGAACCATGTGGAAAAATGCACGGCCAGCAGCACACCGCTGAGCGCGGAGAGGAGCAGAGAGGCTCGGTCAATGCCGGAAAGCTCCCGGCGTACCTCGCGCTTTCCCAGCACCATGGGGCTCATCAGCAGCACCGTCCAGAACAGGCGGTAGAATGCGGTCACGGCGGAGGGTGCATGGGACAGCCGCACAAAGACGGAGGACATGGACGCGCCCAGAACGCCCAGGAACATGACGATAACGGGATATTTTTCGGCTAGCTTCATTGGAAATTCTCCGTAGGTGAAATGGATTGGATGAAAAAGCGGGTTTGCTCAGCTCAGTGGCTTGGCGGGACTATGGTGCAGCACTCTGCGTGCAGGCTGCGCGGTGGCTCTATTGTACCAAGAAAATACACGATTGCCAACCGGAAAATACGCTCAGCCGATTCCAATGCCGAAAGGGTGTTTTTGAGGAGAAAGGCGAAAAACCGATTTTGCGCCATTCCAATTTCCCGGGCTTTATGGTATACTGTCTCAAAACCCCAAGGTGAGGAGAGATACCATGACAACTGCCGAAAAAGCGGGATGCATCCTGCGTGACATCAAAAAGGAAACCGGCACCGACCCGGTGCAGATTTTCAGGCACATCGCCGCAAACGACTATATCGCCATCCACGGCCCGGAGCACCACATTCTGGATGGTGCGGCCATTCTGGCAGCTTTCAAAAATGCCGGCGGCAGCCTCGATTTGGATGCGGCGCTGGAGAAGATGATGCAGGAGGGGCTGAAAATGCCCGGTGCGATGTGCGGCCTGTGGGGTGTGTGCGGAGCAGTCACATCCGTGGGCGCGGCTCTGGCGATTATTGACGGCACCGGCCCGCTCAGTGCCGATGGGACATGGGGAGAGCACATGCGCTTTACATCCGATGCCGTGTGCCGGATGGGGCAAATCAACGGCCCGCGCTGCTGCAAGCGGGATGCAATGCTGGCATTTCAGAACGCCATCGCGTATATAAACACCCATTACCCCGTGAAGCTGGAAACGGAAGCTGTGACATGCATCTATTCCGACCAAAATGCCCAGTGCATCCGTGAGCGCTGCCCTTACTTCGGGAAATAGATAAAGCAAGACTGCCAAGGAAACAAACCGATACGCCCCTGCCCTGCGGCAGGGGCGTATTTGTGTTCCAAGGCTTGATTTTATACTGCGCCACAGCATCAAAATTGAAAAGTTGCTTTTTGAGATGAATAATGTATTGAAAAGTCATGATTTTAGAGCCGGAAACATATTGGAAAGTCAGATTTGGTCATTTGCAGAGCAAAAAGGCCGGGGGTTACATATCCCTCTCGATTTCTTTTACCCGGTCATAGAAGAACCGATTATAGGGTGCATCCAGACCGATTTCACGGGACATCCGAATCACATCCCCTGCAAACATCTCCACCTCGGATTTGCGGCCGGCCCTGCGATCCTGCGCCATGGAGGGGTAGCCCTCGGGGTCAAGGGAGCGCTCAATGTCGATGCACTGCTGCACATCGGCTTCGGTAAGATGAACGCCGTGAGCCGCGGCAATGGGGATGACCTCCCGCATGGCACCGACCATCTTTTCGTTGGCCTCGGTGCCGGGGGTGACGACCACACCGTAATTGGTGTCAAACACCATGCAGGCCTGATTCACGCCCACATTCAGCATAAACTTAAACCACAGCCGGTAGGCAATATCCGCCTCCCGGACATAGGGTACCCGGGCGGCGCGGAAGAGAGTCTCCACGGCCTCCAGTGCGGGCAGGTTCTTCTCCTGTGTCACGCCGATGCGCAGAGCGCCGCATTGGGTGTAGCGCAGATGGCTGCCGTCTCGCATGGCATCCATGCCCTGGGCAACGGTGATGAGCATGGGATTCATGGGATAGCGCCGGGCGATGATGGCTTCACTGGTGACACCGTTCATAACGGACATGATGATGGTATTCGGGCCAATGACGGGAGCCATGGTGTCCAGCGCATCGGAAAGGGCAGTGTATTTCACGGCCACAATGCACAAATCCGCAGGCGCGGCATCCTTGGTGCAGACAATTCGGAAATGCTTGGGCTGACCGTTGATGGTGTACTCGTCGCCGCTGTGGCGGGCAAGACGGCTTTCGTCCATGACAAACCGGACGGCGTCCATATCCTCGAGCCCCCGGGTAAGCTGGTCGGCGTATAGAAGACCCAGGGCTCCCATGCCGATGATTGCAATGTTCCGAATCATTGTATTTTCCTCCGTAGGTTTGGAATGCCGCTGACGGCTCAGGTTCATTATAGCGGATTTGAAAAGCTATGCAACAGCTTTTTTGATACGCTGACAGACGGCCAAGGAAGCCGAAAGACAAGAAAACTCTGTCTGTAGGCGTACATGGGTACGGTAAGACAGAGTTTTCGAAGTGAGTCAAAAATCCTTGCGAAGCAAGAACTTTTGCATTTTTGTTTTTCGGAAATCCGATTATAAGGGAACCGGGTTATAAAAATCAAATCATGATTTGTGCTTATCAAATTTTTGACGGCTTCGGCTTTTGCCTGATTATACAGCCAGACAGTCGAGATTTTCCTTGCGGATGCCGGGCTGGGCAAGGTAGTGCACGGCGTTGCGCAGAATCTTCTGAATCTCCGGGTGGTGATAGCTTGGGCAGGTCTCATGTCCGGGCTGGAAATAGAAGACCTTACCCCAGCCCCGATTCCAGATGCAGCCGGAGCGGAAGACCTCGCCGCCGCTGAAATTGCCCAAGAAAAGCAATTCGTCCGGGGTGGGAATATCGAAGAATTCACCGTACATTTCCTCTTCCAATAGCTCAATGCACTCGGCAACGCCCCGGGCAATGGGATGGCGGGGCGCGATGCACCAGAGCTTTTCTTTGTCACCCTCCCGCCAGCGCAGGGTGCAGGAGGTTCCGAGAAGATATTGCAGGGGTTTGCTCATGTGACCGGAGTGGAGCACCATAAGCCCCATGCCCCGCAGGACATGGCTGCAAACCCGCTTTGCAATTTCATCGGGGACTTCGCTCTGGGCGATGTGGCTCCACCAGATTAAAACATCGGTATCACCCAGCACTTCATCGGTAAGGGACTGCTCGATGGTTTCCAGTGTGGCAATATGGCGCACCGCAATTTCACCGTCTGCTTCCAGCAGGGCTTTCAGCGTGCCGTGTATGCCCTCGGGGTGGACGGCGCGGATGGCGCGGGCATTGTCGGCAAAGTGCTGCCAAACCTCCTCGGAGCAGTTCCAGTGCTCCATGAAGGGAAAGCGCTTATTGTCCAGCTGCTCCTGAACGAACTCGTGAAAGATTGTGACCTTTATCATATCAAATCAGCGCATTCCAGATGCCGGAGACGAAGAACACCAGAATCAGGGCGGGCAGCAGGTTCAAAACCTTAATATCCCGCTTGATGCCGGTCAGACGAAGACCTGCGCACAGGGTGATGATGCCGCCGGCGGCGGAGAAGTCGGCAATCATAATGTCATTGATGTAGGGCTGCACCAGACCTGCAACCAGGAATAGGCAGGTGTAGACAATGGCCTGAGGCACGCACAGGGCGGGGACAATCTTGCCAAGCAGCGCGCCGAAAATCACGGCGGTCACGCAGTCCAGGATGGACTTGGTAATCAGGATGCTGCCGTCACCGGTCAGACCCTCGTTCAGCGCACCGTACCAGCCGGTGCCGCCGCAGCAGAACAGCACCACCACGGCACTGACCTGAATCAGGAATGCTTCGTCGGCGCGGCTGCCCTTCATGAGCTTGCCGACCACACCGGTCACACCCTTGTTGACAAGTGCCTCCAGCTGAATGGTCTCGCCTACAATGCAGCCCAGAATCACAGCCAGCACCACGGCGGACAGCGTCTTCTGGCGCATAATCAGCACAATGCCCATGGTGATGGCGGCGATGCCCATGATGTTATTGAGGGCATTTTTTAAGCTCTCGGGGAGCTTCTTGCCGATGAGAAGTCCTAAAATCGCGCCGGCAAAGGTGGCGCATACATCTGTGGTAATTCCGATTGGCATACTTAAATCCTCTTTTCTTTTGATTGTGTCAGCAGGCCTGAATGACATCCCAGTGCTCTGCAAGCATACCGTCCTCCAGGCGGTACATATCCACCACGCGGCAGATGGTGTGGCCGTCCGGGGCGACATTTTTAAGGTATACCCACACCATGTCATTCTCGGCAACCATGCGCTGAATGTCCAAGTGGAAGGTGGGCATGTGGGAGAGCATGTTTGCAAAGAAAATCTTCAACCCCTCCCGGCCGGGGCCTGCCTCGTTGCTGTGCTGAATGTAGTCTTCCTTTACATAGCGGTCAGCGGCGCTCAGGTCGTGATTGTTAAAAAACTCTTCGTAAAAGGAAGCCACGATTTCTTTGTTTGGGTTCAAATAATCACCGCCTTTCAGACTGGGGCGATTATAGTCATCGGAAAGCCAATCGTCAATTTGGTTTTTTGACCCATCCGGGGCTTTTGTTTTGCCGAGACAAATTCCTGTGCCGGGAAAACAGAGCCTTTCGGGGCGTTAGGACAAATAATAACATGCAATCTTTTGCTCTTGTTGTCATGGAAGAGGTCTAAAACAAAAATTGCCGAGGGTTTCAGCATAAAAAACGAAAAGCATCCCTGCACCTGCTTTCCTATAATGGGGATACCCAAAAAAGATATTTCAGGAGGTAAACCATGAACTATCGCATTTTGACCATCAATCCCGGCTCCACCTCCACCAAGGTGGGCGTTTTCGAGGGGGAAAAAGAGCTTTTCTCCATGAATGTTGCCCATGAGGCCGCAGAGCTGGAAAAATTTAACGGCATTTCCGCCCAGCTTCCTTACCGCAAGGAAACCATCCTGACGGCATTGAAGCAGGCCGATATCGACCTTGCCACCATGGATGCATTCGTGGGCAGAGGCGGCGGCTTGCTTGCCTCCGAGGGTGGCACCTATGCCATCAATGAAACCCTGCTTGACCATGCAACCCGGGGTGCCAACGGCGTGCAGCATCCTGCCCAGCTGGGTCCCCAGCTTGCCCACGGCTTTGCTTCCGAGTACGGCAAGCCCTGCTTCGTGGTCAACCCTCCCGATACCGATGAGCTGACCCTCTGCGCCCGCATGACCGGTGTGAAGGGCATCTACCGCAATGTGCATCTGCACGCCCTGAACCTGAAGGAGACCGCCATCCGCCATGCCGCTTCTCAGGGGAAAAAGTATGAGGACTGCAATTTCATCGTCTGCCACATCGGCGGCGGCATCTCCATCTCCGCCCATGAGAAGGGCAGAATGATTGACGGCAACGACATTGTGGGCGGCGAAGGCCCCATGGCTCCCACCCGCTGCGGCAGCCTGCCCGCCTCCGCACTGATGAAGCACTGCTACAGCCACGACCAGAAGGAGGTCAAGGCGCTGTGCACCAAGTCCGGCGGCTTTGTGTCCCATCTGGGTACCTCCGATGCCCGTGAGGTCTGCGCCATGGCAGCCGGTGGCAACAAGTACGCCGCCCTCGTCTGGGACACCATGGTTTACCAGATTATCCGCTATATCGGCGCAATGGCCGGTGTCCTCCACGGCAAGGTGGACGGCATTCTCTTAGGCGGCGGCATGGTGCACAACAAGGATTTGGTTGCAGCCATCACCGATGCCTGCTCCTGGATTGCACCCGTCAGCGCCTACCCCGGCGAATTCGAGCTGGAGGCCATGGCAGCCGGCGCAGGCCGTGTGCTCAGCGGTGAGGAAACCGCCAAGGTCTACACCGGCAAGCCTGTGTGGACTCCCGACGAGCTGGAGGTATAACATGACCGGCAAACAGACACAGATGATGATTCTTTTGCAGGACTTGGTTCTGGCATTTGTAATCAACTCCGCGGCCACCATCTTAAACGGCGGCTTTGTGGATACCGGGCTGTACTTAGTCGGTATGTTTGAGGCTTTCTGCATCAACTATGTGGCCGGTCTCATTATCCCCGTGGAGAAAATCGGGCGCGCGGTTGCAGGCGGCATTGGCCTGAAAGACGGCAGCTTCGCATTTAAGCTGGTGCGCATCTTCATCGTCAACGCCATCTTCGTCACCATCATTTCCTTCACCATCGCCCTGATTAACTGCGGCCCCGTGCCGAACATTTTCTCCATCTGGATTGCCACCTATCCTGCGCTGCATCTGGTGGGCTTCCTGACTTCCGTACTTATCGAGGACGCTTGCATGAATCTGGCCAAGACCCTCGTTAACGATTAACACTGCACAAAAACGAAAGGAGCAATGCGAAATGAATAAGAACATGAACCAGACCAAACTGCATCCCTACAGCAGAAGCGTCTCCATCATCGGCGTGGGCTGCACTCCCTTCATGTACACCGTTGACAACCCCGAGACCAACGGTCTGACGGAAGGCGAGCTGTTCGGCTATGCCGCCCTGAAGGCAATGGAGGATGCCGGCATTACCCCCAAGGATGTGGACTACTACTTCCACGGTGAGGCAAGCCCCCTGAACGGTTCTAACTACCTGACCCCCAATATCCAGATCGGCAACTGGTTTGGTATGAAGGGCAAGGGCTCCATCCACCACTCTGAAGCCTGCTGCACCGGCTACCTGGCCATCGAGCAGGCGGTCAACGCCGTAGCCTCCGGCAAGTACAACTGCGTGCTGACCGGCGCTGTGGAGTTCGGTGACTCCGTTCCTTCTCCCTTCGGCCCCAACGACACCGTTGAGACCCCCAAGCATCCCTACAAGCGTGAGAAGATGACCATGGAGCGGTTCCTGGCTACCACCATGTGGCTGTATGACCGCAACTACGCCAGAAGCCTCATTGCTCCCATGAACCTGATTTACGACGATGTGGCTGAGGACTATGTCCGCACCCGCAAGATTACCTCCGAGCAGATGGACGACACCCTGAACTGGATGGCCATCAACAACCGCCGCAACGCTGCCAAGAACCCCCTGGCTCTGGAGCGCAAGGAGTTTGCCGAGATTGCCAAGGAGAAGGGCTTCGACAATGTCATGGACTACATGCGCTCTCCCTACAACCCCAAGATGGGCGATTTGCTGCGCATGGAGGGCATGGAGCGTAAGTGCGACGGCGCTGCCGCCTGCATCGTCTGCGCAACCGAGATGATTCCCGAAATCTGTAAGAACCTGAAGCACAAGCCCATCGAGGTTCTGGGTATCGGCTCCGCTGCCTGCGAGTCCACCAACCCCCACTTCGAGATTCGTGCCACCGAGGAAGCCGTCCGTCAGGTCTACGAGGTCACCGGCGTGAAGCCCGAGGAGCTGGATTTGTTCTTCGCCAATGACTTCATCATCACCTCCCACCTGTACGCCGCCGAGGTCGCAGGTTACCTGCCCTACGGCGAAGGCTGGAAGTACATCTGCGAAGGCCGTACCGCCTATGACGGCGATAAGCCCATCAACACCAACGGCGGCCGTACCTCCTTCGGTCACGCCCACGCCGCATCCGGCCTTGCCGATGTTTACGAAGCCTGCCGCCAGATGTGGGGCGAGTGCGGTGAGCGTCAGGTCAAGAAGCTGCCCCGCACCACCATGCTCCGTGGTTACGGCGGAAGCCAGAACGTTGCCACCATCATCCTGAGAACCAAGGACTAAGGAGGAAAAGACAATGGCTATCAAACTGGAAAAAGTTGTTGAGAAGTTCTACGAGAATCTGGAAGAGGGCAAGATTACCGGCCGTAAGTGCTGCGCTTGCGGCGCTCTGGAGTTCCCTCCCGTTTACGCCTGCAATGAGTGCGGCTGCTGGGACATGGAGTGGGTCGAGATTGACGGCGAAGCTACCATGCACTCCATCGTGCTGCCTGCTGCTCTGTCCTCCAAGCCCGACTACAAGCCTCTGGGCAAGTATGCCTACGGCGAAGTGGTGCTCAAAGAGGGCGCACGCTTCAACGGTGTTGTCCGCGGCATCTCCAAGAAGAACCGCGCAGAGCTGGTTGAGAAGCTGCCCATCAAGGTCAAGGCTGCCATCTATCAGCGCGACGGCTACAAGACCGTGGTCTTCGATTTGGACGAAGAGTAATGTGATTTTAACCGTAGGGCAGGGGCTTCCGACTCGCTAAGTGCCGCCTTCGGCGGTTGCTCGCTTGGACAGCGCCTGCGGGCGCTGGTACTCTTGCCATGCGGTACCATATGTGATTTACACAGAACCAATGCGAAACGGTGCTGCGTTTTTGCGTTGGCAGTGCAGAAATTTTTGACTTCTGCCGGCGGCAGGAGCAAGCCCCTGCCCTACGGTGGGGAGAATACATAATTTAATTTTAAGGAGATTATGAACTATGGATCGCAAAGAACTGGAAGAAAAGGTCATTGAACTGGTCGCTACCTCTTATGGCCGTGATGCAAGCGAGCTGAGCGTTGAGTCATCCTTTAAGGATGACCTGAAGGGCGCTTCCATCCAGATGGTGGGTCTGGTGTCCGAGCTGGAAAACGAGCTGGATGTCATGGTTTCTCTGCAGGATGCATCCGCATGCGCAACCATCGGTGACTTGGTTGACAAGGTTGAGGAAGAGATGTAATGAGCGTCTTAGATAAGATTTACGAGCAGGCCAAGGCCAATCCTCAGAAGGTTGCTTTCCCCGAGGCCACCAATGAGAAGATGATGCAGGCTGCCTATGAGTGCGGTCAGGAGGGCTATATCGTCCCCGTACTGGTGGGCAATGCCGAGGAGCTGAAGGCTCTGGCAGCCGAGCGGGGCTATGATGCAGGCGTTTTCACCATCGTGGACATTCACGACGAGGAATACAAGGCTAAGGTTGTTGACGCCTATGTGAACCAGCCCGGCCGTATGCTCAAGGCCAAGGCATTGGGTCGCCGCATGGAGAACCCCCTGTACTTTGCCATGGCCATGCAGGCCGTGGGGGATGCCGATGTGACCTTTGCGGGCATCGACAACACCACCGGCGATGTGCTGCTGGCAGGTCAGATGATTATCGGCATGAAGCCCGGTATTTCCACCATCTCCTCCATCGGTCTGTGCGATATCCCCGGCTATGAGGGAAGTGAAGGCAGCCTGCTGGCTGTGGGCGACAGCGCCGTGTGCACCAACCCCAATGCCGAGCAGCTGGCATCCATCGCCATCTCCGCCTGCGACACTGTCTCCGCACTGCTGGGCTGGGAGCCCCGTTGTGCCATGGTCTGCTACTCCACCCTTGGCTCCGGTCAGGGCGAGCTGATTGACAAGGTCAAGGAAGCGCTGGCTATTGCACAGGAGAAGCGCCCGGACTTGGCAATCGACGGCGAGTTCCAGCTGGACTCCGCCATTGTGCCCGCTGTGGCTGCCAAGAAGGTCAAGCGTGAGAGCAAGGTGGCGGGCAAGGCAAATGTGGTTATCTGGCCTGACCTGAATGTGGGTAACATCGCCGTCAAGCTGATTCAACAGTTCGGCCATGCCAATGCCTATGGCCCCATGTTGCAGGGCTTCAACAGCGTGGTCTGCGACTGCTCCCGCGGTGCACCCGTCAGCGAAATCAAGGGCAATGTGATTATCTCCGCTGCCCGCGCCGCAGGTGCCAAGAAGTAATGCTTTCCGAATTCGTGTCCGATGCCGAGTATCCGCTCGGCATCGGCGTGGACTGCGTGTGCATCTCCGAGCTGAAAGCGCTGGATGAACGCACGGGCGGCGCATTTGTAAGCCGTACCTTTACCCCTGAGGAAATCCGCCTATCCGGGCAGGCACCGGACAAATGGTGCTTTCTGGCCGGGCGCTTTGCGGTGAAGGAAGCGGTCTTCAAGGCACTGGCGCCCCTGACGGAGGAAAAGTTTTTTGACTTCCGCCGGGTGGAAACACGAAAGCAAAGCGACGGCAGCCCCGTCATCAACCCGGAGTCCATTCCGGCGGGGGTGATGGAGCAAATTGGCGCGCAAAAGCTGCTTGTCTCCATAACGGGGGAGGGCGACTATGCTTTGGCATTTGTTCAGGCGGTAAAGATGCGGTAAGCTGCCGCTAAGACAAAAAATGAAAAGAAAGCACATGCAAAAATTGTTCTATTGGGAATGAAGACCCATTTCAAAATGAATCCGAGCGGATTTCAGGATAAGATTCTGAAATAAAATCGGAAAGTCCTTTGCTAGAATATCCTCAGAATTCATTGGCAAAACTGCTATTTTATCAAAACAAAAGGAGAAATGTAATCATGGCAAAAGTTAGAGTTGCAATCGTTGGCTGCGGCGGTATCGCAAATCAGAAGCATATGCCCTCCCTGGCTAAGTTCCCCGAGCGTGCTGAGATGGTCGCTTTCTGCGACATCCTGCCCGAGCGTGCAGAGGCTGCTGCAAAGAAGTTCGGCACTGCCGACGCCAAGACCTTCACCGACTACAAGGAAATGCTGGCTGATAAGTCTCTGAACATCGATGTCGTCCATGTCTGCACCCCCAATGTGGCTCACTGCCCCATCACCGTGGCTGCTTTCGAGGCCGGCAAGAATGTTATGTGCGAGAAGCCCATGGCTCACAACACCGCTGACGCTCAGAAGATGCTGGATGCATGGAAGAAGTCCGGCAAGCTCTTCACCATCGGCTATCAGAACCGTTTCCGTCAGGACACCCAGACCCTGCATGCTTCCTGCGAGGCCGGCGAGCTGGGCGAGGTTTACTTCGCTAAGGCACACGCCATCCGTCGCCGCGCCGTCCCCACCTGGGGCGTGTTCCCCAACAAGGCTCTGCAGGGCGGCGGTCCTCTGATTGATATCGGCACCCACGCTCTGGACATCACCCTGTGGATGATGGACAACTATGAGCCCGTCTCCGTCTCCGGTCAGGTCTTCTACAAGCTGGGCCGCGACGAGCACGGCCCCGAGGGCAACGTCTTCGGACCCTGGGATCCCAAGACCTTCGAGGTTGAGGACTCCGCTTTTGGTCTGGTGAAGATGAAAAACGGCGCTACCATCTTCCTGGAGGCAAGCTGGGCGCTGAATGTTCTGAAGTCCATGGAGGCTTCCACCACCCTGTGCGGCACCAAGGCCGGTGCTGAGATTCACCACGGCGGCTCCTACGGTCAGGACGAGCTGATTTACAACACCGTCGAGCACAACCAGCTGATGGAGAAGATTATCTCCCCCGCTCCTCTGGTCGACTTCTTCGAGGGCGGCGCTGCTGCTGAGGCTATCGCTGAGCAGGATCAGTGGCTGGCAGCTCTGGAAGGCAAGGGTGAGCCTCTGGTCAAGCCCGAGCAGGCTTTCGTGGTCACCCAGATTCTGGAGGCTATCTACAAGTCCGCTGAGACCGGCAAGGAAGTTTTCTTCTAAGCTTTTTTCATACATCCCGGCATATCCTGAAGGGAACATAGGTTCTTAGGGATATTCAAACTGCGTGTTTCTCCTTGTTTTACGGAGGGGGCACCGAAGCAGTGCGGTGCTCCCTCCATTTGAAAAACAAGGCTACAGTTCACTATCCAACCAATACATAGGGGGTGTTGTTACGGAACTTCTGTCGTTAAATCACATTACCAAGGAATACCCCGGTGTCCGCGCTCTGGATGATGTGTCCATCTCCTTTGAGAAGGGCGAAGTCCATGCGCTGATTGGCGAAAACGGCGCCGGCAAGTCCACCTTTATTAAGACGCTCTCCGGTGCAATCAAGCCGACCTCCGGCTCCATCACCTTTGAGGGCGTGGAATACGACCATCTGGAGCCCCGTCAGGCAATTGACTTGGGCATCGCCGTGGTCTATCAGGAGCTTATTCAGTTTGAGGCAATGTCCGTTGCCGATAACATCTTCATGGGTGTCAAGGACGCGGGCGGTCTGGTTCTGGACGACAAGGCAAGAGTCGAAAAGTCCAAAGAGCTGCTGGCAGCCTTTGACTGCCATGTGGATCCCACCACTTTGGTGCGGGATTTGTCCATTGCCAACCGTCAGATTATTGAGCTGACCAAGGCCATGATTCGCAACGCCAAGGTCGTCGTCATGGATGAGCCCACTGCCGCCATTACCCTGGCAGAGCAGGAGAAGCTGTACAAGGTTGTCAAGCAGCTCAAGGACAGCGGCGTTACCGTCATCTATATTTCCCACCGCTTGGAGGAACTCTTCATTATCTGTGACCGCATCAGCGTCCTGCGTGACGGCCAGTATGTGACCACCTGCGATATTAAGGATTTGACCAAGCAGGACATGATTAAGCTCATGGTCGGCCGCGAGCTGACCAATGCCTATCCTCCCAAGAAGCCCTGCGAAAGCGAAGTCGTTCTGGATGTGCAGAATGTATCCGGCAACGGTGTGCATGACATTAACTTCCAGCTGCATAAGGGCGAGATTCTGGGCTTTGCAGGCCTGGTCGGTGCAGGCCGCACGGAGCTGATGCATGTCATCTACGGCGCCGCCAAGAAGGATAGCGGTACCATCCTCTTTAAGGGCAAGGAAGTGAATTTCCGCTCTCCTGCCGATGGCCTGAAAGCCGGTATCGGTCTGATTCCCGAAGACCGTAAATTCCAAGGCTGCTTCATCGATAAGCCCATTTTCTGGAATAACTCCATCTCCTCTCTGGATTCCGTATCCAAGAACGGAATTGTGGATGTGAAGAAGGAAATGGACATGGCGCAGGAATACAAGGAGCGCCTGAAAACCAAGGCTCCCTTCCTTGAGATGGTGGTCGGCGGTCTGTCCGGCGGCAACCAGCAGAAGGTTGTCATCGCCAAGGCTCTGGCAGCGCTGCCCGAAATCCTGATTTTCGATGAACCCACCCGCGGCATTGATATCGGTGCCCGTTACGAGATTTACCTGCTGATGAATGAGCTGGCCGAGCAGGGCAAGTCCATTTTGATGGTCTCCTCCGATATGGAAGAGCTCTTAGGTATGTCCGAGCGTATTATCGTCCTGCATGAAGGCCATCAGGCCGCTGAATTAACCAAGGAAGAGTTCAGTCAGGAGAAAGTCCTGGCCTGCGCTTCCGGTGTATAGGAGGAGCAAACGTGAAAACTCAAAAGAAGTCGATTGGAGACATTCTTTCCAATCTCTCTATGCCTATCCTGCTGGTGGTGCTGATTGCTTTCTTCAGCATTGCATCCAATAAGTTCTTCACCCCTCTGAACCTGACAAATATCCTGGTTCAGAATGTCCATGTGGCTGTGTGCGCCTGCGCCGTCATGATTATCATGGTTTCCGGCGGCTGTGACCTGTCTATCGGCTACCAGATGTCCGTTGCTGCGGTTCTGGTCTGCAAGGGCATTTCCGTCTGGGGCTGGAACCCTGTTCTGGCCATTATCCTCGGCATTGTGCTGTGCGCTCTGCTCGGCACCTTCAATGGCTACATGGGCATCGTGCTGAAGAGCTCCACCATGATTATCACCTTGGGTACCATGGGTATCTTCCAGGGTATCTCCTACCTGATTTCCGGCTCCAAGAAGTTCCATGACCTGCCCAAGGGCTTCATGTACATCGGCCAGGGCAGACTCTTCGGCTGGCTGCCTGTTAATGTCATCATCATGGTTGTCATCGTGGCTCTGGTTGCCTTCGTCATGGGCAAGACTTCCGTCGGCCGTAAGGTCTACGCTGCCGGTGATAACCCCGAGGCTGCCCGCCTTGCAGGTCTGAATGTTGCCAAGATTAAGATTCTGTCCTTCACCGTGGCCGGTGTCCTGGTCGGCATCGCAGCAATCCTGCTTGCCTCCCGTTCCGGCTCTGCCGATTCCGGCACCGGCGTCGGCATCGAGTTTACCGGCATCACCGCCTGCGTGCTGTCCGGTGTCGCCCTGAAGGGCGGCGAAGGCACCCTGTGGAAGGTCATCGTTGCCGTGTTCGTTCTGGGCGTTCTGTCCAACGGCATGCAGCTGATTAACCTGGGCGCTTATCCTCAGTACATCGCCAAGGGCGTTATCATGCTGGGCTCCCTGTATCTGTCCAACCGTAACGCAAAGGGCATGTAAGTAACTTGTTATAGATGCACACGCATTTATATAAAAATTTAATGGAGGAACACAAAAATGAAAAAAATCATTGCACTTGTTCTGGCTCTGGCTATGGTTCTGAGCCTGGCAGCCTGCGGCGCTAAGAATGACGCTCCCGCTGCTGAAAACAATGCTCCTGCTGCCGATGGCAAGAAGGTTGCAGCATTCGTTACCTTTGGCCTGGGCGGCGACTTCTTCCAGCAGCTGGCTGACGAGTTCGTCAAGCAGTTCACTGCTGCCGGCTGGGAAGCAAGCTACGCTGACGGTGAGTTCAACCCCTCTAAGCAGATTGAGGCTGCTGAGAACTACATCGCCATGGGCGTTGACCTGCTGTACATCTGGTCCGTTGCTCCCGAGGCTATGAACGGCGTTATCGACGCTGCTATGGCTAAGGGCATCAAGGTGGTTGCTTTCGTTGCAGCTACCGAGAAGTATGATGTTGTCATGCGTACCGACGATGTCCAGATGGGCATCGACGCTACCTCTCTGGCTGCCAAGTGGATTGACGAGCACTTCGCTGATGCTCCCGATCACTCCGTTCCCGTGGCCGTCTTCTCCTGCCGCGCTGCTGAGACCGGCGTTATCCAGGCTGACGAGATGCTGAAGATTGAGAACCTGTCCAAGAAGGCAAAGCTGGTCACCGAGGTTGAGTGCCAGGATGAGACTCAGGCTACCGGTCAGGACAAGATGGAGACCCTGTACATCCAGAATCCTGAAATCCAGGTCTTCCTGTCCCCCCACGGCGGTCTGGCACTGGGCATCAACGCTTACTTCACCGGCCTGAGCTCCCCTGTGACCGACTACACCGACATGGCTATCTTCTCCGTCAATGCTACTGAGGCTATTGATGTCATCGGCTCTTCTCTGGGCGGTGCTTCTCCCTTCCGCGGCATCGTTATGACCGGCGGCGTTGAGGACACTGTCGGCGAGATGATGTTCGTTGCAAACGGCATCATGGACGGCTCCCTGCCTGTTGGCTACGAGCAGATCGGCGAGACCGTTTACTGCTACGCTAACCCCAACACCCACAACCTGGACTTCGTGTCCGGCAAGCTGCCCGAATAATTTTCTGAGATAGTCCCTTTGAAGGAAGGGAACCCCCGCGGTTCCCTTCCTTTTTTGAAAAATTGACACAGCAAAAAATGCACCACATTCGGATAAAATTTTGTCTTTTGTGCTCCGAGTATTTTTTGTATAAAAATGCCGGGAGGACAAAAGGCTCTGTCTACCCCTTGCAAAATTTGAAAAACCTGATAATATAACATATATTTTGGAGGAATCAACATATGGAAAAGAAGAAAGTATTAGGCATTTCTTTCGGCAGAAAGAACAGCAACTGTGATGTTATGGTCAAGCAGGCTCTGATGGTCTGTCAGGAGCAGGGCTGTGATGTTGCATTCATCCGCGCCGACGACCTGAACATTGAGAACTGCACCGGCTGCATTGCCTGCACCATCGGCACCATGACCGGCCGTGGCCGCGGCTACTGCGTCAAGCACGATGATTTCGACATCCTGGACGAGGCTGTCATGCAGTCCGACGCTGTGATTCTGGCCTGCCCCACCTATGAGACCTCCGTCACCGGCCGCTTCAAGACCATCTGCGACCGTATCGGACCCTCCCACGACATCACCTTCCGCAAGGCTGCATATGACGAGGGTCTGGCCGCCGGCAAACCCATCGAGAAGCTGCCCGATGCCCGCGCATTCAAGAAGCGCTCCGCAGCCCTCATCTCCGTGGGCGGCGCTATGACCGAGAACTGGATTGCTCTGACCCTGCCCATGATGTACGAGTTCACCTTCCCCATGGCCATCGATGTCATCGATACCGTGGAGTACTGGAGAGCTATGGCTACCGAGAATGTTGCCGGTCATCCCGAGATGATGGAGCGCATGAAGAAGGTCGGCCAGCACATTGTGGAGTCCATTAATGCCGAGACCGAGGAAGAGCGCATGAAGTGGCGCGGCGACAGCGAGGGTCTGTGCCCCCTGTGCCATACCCGTATGCTGTATGTCGGCCAGGACATGAAGACTGTTGACTGCCTGGTCTGCGGCAGCCACGGCAAGCTGTCCATCGTGGACGGTATTGTCCACATGGAGTACACCCCTGAGGAGCTGGATCGCAGCCGTCTGCGCTGGGGCGGCAAGCTGGAGCACTCCACCGAGATTAAGACCAAGGCACAGCCCTCCGGTACCATCAAGAACCTGAAGGAGCTGAAACAGCCCTTCGTGGACTTCAACCCCGGTGTGTGGCCCGTGGACGAGACCGCCTACGGCAATGTGAAGAAGTAAGAATTTTCTGCAACAGGAATCGGGGCTTGCCCCGATTCCTGACCGGCTGCCCAGAAAGCCGAAACCGTCAAAAATCAGATATGCACAAAAGATAGTTGCTTTTATAATCGGATTCCGGCAAACCGTTTTTCTGATTTGTATAAAACAAAAAAGTTCTTGCTGCGCAAGGATTTTTGACTTGCTGCGAAAACTTTGTCTTACCGTACCCATGTACGCCTACAGACAAAGTTTTCTTGCCTTTCGGCTTCCTTGTCAGTCGGTGAGTGCTTTTACGAGAAAAGAGAAATGACAGCAGGGGAGAGGGGACTCTCCCCTGTATATGGATTTGCTGCCCAAAGGAGCCTGCCATGAATCTGATTCGCCTGCATTTCCCGTCCGATGTGCTGCACAGCTATGCAGATGTGACGGTGTGTCTTCCCAAGAAGATGAAAACGCCGCTGGAAGAAAAGTCCTATGGAAGCTCCGGGGTGTACCCCTATGTGATTCTGCTTCACGGGGCGCTGGACTGCGGCGAAAGCTGGCTGACCCACACGAATCTGGAAGAACTGGTGGAGCAAACCCGAATTGCCGCGGTGCTTCCCAGCTGCGGCAATTCCTTCTATCTGGATGAACCCGATGGCCTTTCCTGGTTTACCTATATTACCGAGGAGCTGCCCGCGTATTTGCAGAGCATCCTGCCGCTTTCGGACTGTCGGCAGGAGCGCTTCATCGGCGGCCTGTCCATGGGCGGCTATGGCGCGCTGTATGCGGCCATGAAAAAGCCCGGGCTTTTCGGCAAGGTATTTTCCCTCTCCGGGGCGGTGGAGATTCGCAGGACGGCTTCCTTTGTGAGCCAGTGCGGAGCCAGCCTGCCTTCCCATCTGCGGGACAGGAGAAGTCTCAAGGGCAGCGAATACGACCTGTTTCAGCTTTGCAAGGGTGTGCAGCCGGAAAACCTTCCGCCCCTTTTCCTGACCTGCGGAAAAGAAGACTTCTTATACACGGACAATATCAATTTCAAAAAAGCACTGGATGCAGTCGGTATTTCCTGCCGCTGGCGGGAAGACAGCGGCTGCCATGACTGGGAGTTCTGGAAGCGAGCCCTTCCGGAAGCCTTTGCATTTCTGACCGAGTAATCACAGGAGGACGGCAATATGTACGATTTTTCATTCGTATTTCAGAAAGTGGAGCCGAACCATGTCCACACGGATATCGAGTTTTTCTATGTGATTGACGGTACGGTGAATTTCTGTCTGGAAAATAAGCAGTATCAGCTCAAGCGGGATGACTTTCTGGTAGTCAATGTGGACAAGTCCCACAGCTACAATGCCGAGGGGGATTTCCTCGGAGCCTGTGTGCGCTTCTCCTACTCCGAGCTGTGCAGCCTGATGAAGCAGAGCATGGTGTTCTTCTGGTGCAACAGCGCAATGGGCAACACCGAGGCCTGCGATGAGCTGCGCCGCATTTTCAAGAAAATCATCTCCGAGGAATACACCAACCAGGGCAAGAATGTGATTTACCTCAACGCTCTGTTCTATGAATTCCTGCATGTGCTGACTACGGATTTCCTGCTGAACAAGGAGAATGCCCACTACAGCGAGGAAACCCACAAATTTGATGTGAGAAAACACGAGATAGCCGAGTTCATCCAGATGAACTTTGACAAGCCCATCTCGCTGGAGGATTTGTCCAAGCAGATGTTCTTGTCCTATGCCTATCTTTCCAAATATATCAAGCGCCATTTCGGCATGGGCTTTGCGGAGTACCTCAATCAGGTGCGCCTGAATTTTGCCGTGTCCCAGCTGCTGCACTCCGACCTGTCCATTGTGCGCATTGCCATGGAGTCGGGGTTTGCATCCTCGGCGGCGCTGAATAAGGCCTTCAAGCAGACCTACAACATGACCCCCACGGAGTACCGCCGCCGTTGGGGCAATCACAATGCGGTGGTCACCAATAAGGAGGAAAATGCTGCCGATGTGCGCGAGCTTCTTGCCAAACACTTTGACAAGGCCAAGCGCACGGAAACCGAGCGCAGCAAGCAGCCCTCCCAGACCATCGTCCTGCAAAATACGCCCAAGCGGCTGCTCAGACGCAACTGGTGCAGAATGGTTAATATGGGTACAGCGGCGGATTTATTGCAGTCCGATGTGCAAAATCATTTGCTGATTCTCAAGCAGGAGCTGAACTTTGAATATGTGCGCTTCTGGGACCTGTACTCCGAGCAGATGCAGATGGGCGACCCCAAGGGCGGCTATAATTTCAGCAAGCTGGATCAGGTCATTGACTTTTTGCTCCAGCACGGTATGAAGCCCTATATGGAGCTGCGCCCCAAGCCCAAACTGGTTTTGAAATCCCCCATGTGTATCCTGCAATACGGCGGGGAATTGGAAGAAAATCCCCTCAATGATGTTCGCCACTTCATCCGCAAGCTGTTTATCCATCTGCTCAATCGCTACAATACGGAGATGGTGGAGAGCTGGTATTTTGAGTTTTGGCATTCCGAAGCGGAGCACGATATCTTTGCTACGGAGCTTTCCGACAGCGAAACGGTGATTCAGAATTATCTCAATCGCTTTGATGCGGTGGCTTCCGAGATTCGGGAGCTCTGCCCCGATGCCCGTCTGGGCGGCGGCGGATTTTCTCCCCGCTTCGGTGCAAATCAGTTCCGCAGAACCTTGGAGGAGTGGACCCAGCGCAGCCAGCAGCCGGATTTTATCAGCCTGTACTGCTATCCCTACACCATGTATTCGCTGGACAAGGCCAGAAACCAGAGTCGCAATGTGGAGCTTCTGCGTCACAATCTGGAATTTGCCCGCATGACCATGGATGAGATGGGTTTTGATGATTTGGAGCTGCATGTGTCCGAGTGGAATTTCTCCATCTCCAGCCGTAACATCTTAAACGACAGCTGCATGAAGGGCGCGTACCTTATGCGCGATATCATGGACAGTCTGGACTATGCCGATATTATGGGCTACTGGGTGGGCACGGATTTGTACAGCGCCCACAGCGATACCTCCGCGCTGATTTACGGCGGTGGCGGACTGCTGTCTCGGGATGGCATCCGAAAGCCCGCGTTCTATGCCTTTGATTTTATGAATCATCTGGGGCGGTATCTGCGCAGGAAGGAAGACAACTGCATCATCACCGACAACGGCGCGGGTAACTGGCGCATTGCCTGCCACAATTTGAAGACCCTCAATCACCAGTATTCTCTGGTGGACGAGGGCAACATCCCGATTGAAGAGCAGAACAACCTCTTTGACGATTTGAAAAAGCGTACCATCCATTTTTCTCTGCCCGGCAAGCGAGGGGAGAAATATATCCTCAAGTGCCTGACGGTGAACCGATACAGCGGAAGCCTGCAGGACGAGTGGGTGGGGATGTCCAGCCCTGAGGACATGACAAGAGACGAGATTAAATATTTGTCCCGTGTCGTCACGCCCCGTATGGTGGTCAAGACCCTTGTGGCCGATGGCGGCAAGCTGAATTTTGATGTGACCATGGAGCCAAACGAAATCGCCTATATCCACTTGATTTACCAGTATTCGTAACGGAGGGAATGCCATGGCCTACACTGTGATAAAGGTTTCGCCCGACCACTATCGTCTGGCAGAGGGCAATGTCTTCATGGAACTGCTGCTGGGCAGGGAAAAGGCTATGCTCATCGATACGGGCTACGGCTACGGAAATCTTCCGAAAACCATTCGGGAAATTACCGACTTGCCCCTTGTGATTGCCTGCACCCATGGGCATCCCGACCATGCCTGCGGAAACTGGCAATTTACAGAGTCGGTGTGGATGAACGAGAAGGATTTGCTTCTTGCCCAAAGCTATAATACGCCCGAGGCACGGCAAAACTTCATGCCCGCGGAAAAACCGGAGGATTTCATGGAGCGTGCCTACCTTGCAGGCGGCATGGGAAATCCGGCCTTCACTCGGGAGGGGCAGATTTTTGACCTGGGCGGGCTTTTGCTTGAGACCGTGGATTTGCCCGGACATACGGAAGGCTCCATCGGCATCCTTGACCGGGCGGGCAGACGGCTTTTCGTGGGCGATGCCATGAATAAGGCAATGTTTCTGTTCCAGCAGGGCGTGAGCCGGAAGCTCAGCGTGTATATGGAAACCTTGGAGAAGGTGCGGCTGCTTCCCGTGGATGTTCTCTGGGCGGGGCACACACCCAAGGCTCTTCCCAAGAACGAATCGGTTGACCTGTTCCTGCGCTGCGCCCGGGAGGCAGACTTTTCGAAGGCCTTCCCCTGCGGCACCATGCTGGGCACGGAGGATGTGCGCCTGTTCGTCACCGAGCAGTGCCGGGATGCCATTGACCCCGATAATCTCATGTACAGCATCTACGGTTCGGGTATACAGGAGCGGGCGGACTTCTGCTCCATATTCCTGTCGCAGTACACATTATAAATTACAGAAGAGGGCAAAAATCTGTATTTGATTTTTGTCCTCTTCTTTCTTTTTCAATTTTTGCAAGGTCAAATATCGGGCATATTCGAGCAAGAATCCGAATGCAAAAAAAGGCTTAAAACGGTATTATGACACTAGCAAAAATATGGGTTAGGGGAGGCTATGCCCACTTTGACCCGCATTATAAACATTTCAGGAGGAATGTAACATGGCCGGAAGACAATTCTACAATCCCAACGCATTTACCAATGTGGTTCGTGACGGCAGCGTCATTGGCTACAGCTTTGAAATCAAGCAGCAGTACTACCGCAGCATCACCCTGTCCATCCTGCGCAACATCGCAGTGACCGTGGACGGCGAGAGCGCCGACCGCGCAGATGTGCGCCTGACCGTCAACGGCGAGACCTTCACACTGGAGGAGTGCCGTACTGTGGTTGACCCCGAGTACCGCTGGGAGTTCGGCGATTTTGCAACCGTCACCGTGCTCAAAGAGGGCGGCCTGAAGCCCGGCAAGCACAATATCCTTGTTCACCAGTCCATCGCACCTTCCTATATGCCCTTCACATGGGAAGTTGACTGCCCCGCAGAGTTCGAGATTTAAGGAGGAACTGTCATGAGCTACGATATCAAGCGTTCTGTATCCCTGTATTCCTATCAGGATGAGTTCTACAACAACCAACTGGATTTGGAAGGCTGCCTGCGCGAGGTCTCCAAGACCGGCGCTACCGGCGTTGAGCTGCTGGCTGAGCAGATGATTCGCCGCTTCCCCCTGCCCATCGAGGATGAGGCTTTCCGTGAGCAGTGGTTCGGCTGGCTGAAAAAGTACAACTTAGAGCCTTCTTGCTACGATGCATTTTTGGAGTTTAAGCTCTACGACAACCGCACCCTGACTCTCAAGGAGCAGGTCAACATGATGAAGCGCGACATCCGTCTGGCTTCCATGCTGGGCTTTAAGAACCTGCGCACCCTGGTTTCCACCCCCATGCCCGTGCTGGAGCACTCTCTGGAGTATGCCGAGCAGATGGGCGTTGTCATCGGTCTGGAGGTTCACGCTCCCTTCTCTCTGAATTCTTCCTGGGCTGAGGGCTATTTGGAGCTTGCCAACCGCACCGGCTCCAAGTACTTCGGCTTCATTCCCGATATGGGCATCTTCTGCCGTAATGTTCCCGATATCGTCCGCGAGAAGGCTCTGCGCCACGGTGCAAAGGAAGAGTGCCTGAAGGTTGTGGACGACAAGTTCGCCGAGAATGTTGCCAAGGGCTTCACCAAGATTGAGTACAGCCTGAATCTGGGCAAGGCCAACATGGACTACCGTATGGCCAATGGTCAGGGCGAGATTATGGAAGCCATCAAGAAGATGGGCGGCGGCCCCGCTGACCTGCAGTATGCTGCCGAGTCCTACACCTACTCCTGGTCCGATCCTCAGGATTTGATTGATAACATCCAGTACATCCACCACACCCACGCCAAGTGCTACAACACCCACGAGGATTATGTGGAGACCGCTACCGCCATTCCTCAGGTCGTGGAGGCCTTCAAGAAGGCCGGCTACCACGGATTCCTGTCCACCGAGTACGAAGGCGGCGAGCACCTGAGAGCTGAGTTTGATGTGGACTCCATCGAGCAGGTTCGCCGTCATCAGGAAGCTCTGCGCAGAGCCATCGAGGGCTAAGCCATGCAGATGAAGTTAGGCATTGTGGGATTTGGTTTCATGGGTCACTGCGATGCAGACATGATGGCCACCTTCCCCGATGAAGAAATCAAACTGGTGGCTGTGGCGGATACCAACCCCGCCCAGCTGACCGATGCCCCCGAGGGCGTGGAAACCTACGGCAGCCTCGATGAAATGCTGGCCAAGGCCGATATCAATGTGGTCATGGTCTCCACCCCCAATCCCAGCCACCCCGAAATGGTCAAGAAGGCTGCCGCTGCCGGCAAGCATGTCATCTGCGAAAAGCCCGCCGCCATGACCGTCGCGGAGTTTGACGAGATGACCGCCGCCTGCGAAAAGGCCGGGGTTATCTTCACCGTCCACCAGCAGCGCCGCTGGGACCCGGACTACAATGTGATGAAGTCCGTCTACGACCGGGGCTTGGTTGGCACTCCCTATGTGATTAAGAGCCAGCTCTACGGCTTCAACGGCAATATGCACGACTGGCATGTCTACCCCGAGATGGGCGGCGGTATGCTGTTCGACTGGGGCGTGCATCTGATTGACCAGATGCTGAACATGGTGGATGCACCGGTTGTGAGCCTGTATGCCGACCTGCGCAATGTCATCAATGAGAAAGTTGACGATTATTTCAACATTCTCATGAAGTTCGGCAACGGCGTTACCGCCGAAATCGAGCTGGGCACCTACTACCTGACCCCCAAGCGCGCATGGTTCATGGGCGGCAACAAGGGCAGCGCCTATATTGACGGTTGGGAATGCGAGGGCAAGATTGTGAGAACCTCCCATTTGCTCAAGAATGTCCCCGGCAAGATTACCATGACTGCCGCAGGCCCCACCCGCTCCTTCGGTCCTGCCGCTCCCGGACTGCTGACCGAGGAGGAGCTGCCTGAGGTTCATGTCTCCCACCGTAATTACTTTGAGCACTTCCTCAAGGCCCTCAATGGCGAGGAGGAAATCATCGTAAAGCCTTCCCAGGTGCGCAGAGTTCTGTGCGTTATGGATGCCGTACGGGAATCCGCCCGCACCGGTAAGGCAATCAACTTAGAAGCTTAATTTAAGGAGCGTCAAGTGATGAAAAAATACGAAACACAAGTTGTGGTCGTCGCAGGCGGCCCCACCGGCCTTGCAGCCTCCGTTCAGGCAGCTGAGCTGGGTCTGAAGGTCATCGTCTGCGAGAAGGCCGCCGCTGTGGGCGGTGCCGCCAACATGGGCATGGGTCCTCTGGGCATCGGCACCCGCTATCAGCGCCAGAATATGAATGACATTACCGTGGAGAAAGCCTTCAATATGTTCATGGAGTACACCCACTACAATGTGGATGCCCGCCTTGTGAAGCGCTACTTCGCTCAGTCCGCCGAGACCATCGAGTGGCTGGAGGAGAAGGGCGTGGAGTTTGAGGGTGCTTTCCGCTACTTCCCCAAGGCAGAGCCCACTTGGCACATCGTCAAGACCGACAAGGGCATCGGCCCCCGTGCCGCTTCCTTCATGAATAAGGCATTGTATGCCCGCGCTCTGGAGCTGGGTGTCCAGTTCCTGCTGGAGACTCCCGGCAAGAAGATTCTCAAGGATGCCGAGGGCAGAGTCTGCGGCGTGCTTGCGCAGGATAAGAACGGCGAGGATGTGGAGATTGCCTGCAAGGCTGCCATCATCTGCACCGGCGGCGCAGGTGCCAACAAGGAGTTTATTAAGGAAGTCACCGGTCTGGATCACGGCAAGAACCTGTTCTCCTTTGCCATCCCCGGCCTGATGGGCGACGGTATGCGCATGGCTTGGGAGGCCGGTGCTGACCGCACCCAGGTGCGCATTGAGATGACCTCCGAGGTGGAAAACGGCGGTGCCGTCACCGGCTCCGTGCCCAATATCTTCACCCAGCCGAATCTGCTGGTCGCCCGTCACGGCAAGCGCGTGATGAACGAAGAGCATATGCAGAATACCACCTTCCTCGGCAATGTGGTTGTCCACTCCAAGGACAAGATTTGCTTCTCCATTGTGGACTCCTCCATCATCCACCACTACATCCGCAACGGCGTGGATGTGACGAGCTTGGTTCGTCCCAACCCCGATGTGTCCGACTTCTATGACGGCCTGAAGCAGGCCGAGGAGCAGGGCTTGGAGGGCTTCTATGTGGCCGATACCATCGAGGAGCTGGCCGAGAAGGCCGGCATCAACCCCGAGAATTTGAAGAAGACCGTGGAGCAGTATAACGCATTCTGCGATTCCTCCGACGAAGAGTTCTTCAAGGACAGCCGGTTCATGCGCCCGCTTATCAAGGCACCCTTCTACGCGGCATCCCTGCGTCCTGCCGGATACGGCACTGTGGGCGGCATCCGCATCAATGAAAACTGCGAGTGCATCGATTCCGAGTTTGAGCCCGTGCCCGGCCTGTACGCCGCCGGCGCCGATGCCTGCAACCTCTACGACGACAGCTATATGTTCCTGCTGCCCGGCAACTCCATGGGCTTCTCCGTGAACTCCGGCCGTATCGCAGGCAAGAGCGCCGCCGAGTACATTGCAAAGCTGTAAGGCGGGAAAGGAGAACGAAATGGTACATATTACAATTAATGGACACGTCTTGGAAGTGGAAGAGGGAACCAATGTTCTCGATGCCGCTCTGGAGAACGGTATCTATATTCCTCACCTGTGCCATCACAAGGATTTGAACCCGCTGGGTTCCTGCCGTATGTGCATTGTGGAGGTGGAGGGACAGCCCGGCGTGACCACCTCCTGCACCCTGAAAGCAAAGGAAGGTCTGGTTGTCAAGACCGATTCCGATGAAATCAAGCGTCTGCGGATGCTGGCTCTGGAGCTGCTGCTCACCGGCCACCCCGAGGACTGCTCCACCTGCCCCAAGTACGGCAACTGCGAGCTGCAGACCCTGATTCAGTACATCGGACCCAAGACCGGCCGCATGAAGATGCGTGCCAAGGGCTTCAAGCCCGTAGAGCAGGAGCTGCTGGTACACGATATGAACCGCTGCGTGCTCTGCGGCCGCTGCGTGAGAGCCTGTAATGAGCTGCGCGGTGTCAAGGTTCTGCAGTATCAGAAGAAAGAAATGGAAACCTTCGTCGGTGCCCTGCAGGGTAAGCTTTTGAAGGATGCAGGCTGCCGCTTCTGCACTGCCTGCGCCGAGGTCTGCCCCACCGGCACCATCCGCGATATCTGGCAGAAGGGTCAGGAGAACTGGAAGAAGGAGGACAAGGTCGTGCCCTGCCGTACCTCCTGCCCGGCGCACACCGATATTCCCCGCTACATCCGCTATGTGAAGGACGGCAATTACGATGCAGCCGCCGCTGTCATCCGTGAGAAGTCCCCCTTCCCCCATTCTCTGGGTCTCATCTGCACCCGCAACTGTGAGATGGCCTGCAAGCGCAATGTGCTCTCTGAGCCCATGTCCATCCGCGATATCAAGCGCTATGCTGCCGAGCATGACACAGGTGCTTACTGGAAGGGCAAGGGTAAGCAGCTGCCCGACACCGGCAAGCGTGTCTGCGTTGTCGGTGGCGGCCCCGCCGGTCTGACCGCAGCCTACTACCTGCGCAAGCAGGGTCACGCCGTCACCCTGAAAGAGGCTCTGCCCACCGTGGGCGGCATGATGAGCTATGGCATTCCCTCCTACCGTCTGCCCCGCAATGTGGTGCAGGACGAGGCCAAGGTTATTGCCGAGCAGGGCGTAAAGATTGAGGTCAACACCAAGGTCGAAAAGCCCATGGAGCTTCTGAAAGAGTATGATGCCGTGCTGATGGCCATTGGCGGTCACAACGGTGTCATCCTGCCCATGACCGGCTCCAATCTTCCCGGCGTTATCCCCAACATCAAGTTCCTGCGGGAGGCAACCATGGGTCTGCCCACCGGCATGGGCAAGAAGGTTGTGGTGCTCGGCGGCGGCAATGTTGCCTTTGACTGCGCCAGAACCGCAAAGCGCCTGGGTGCCGAGGAAATCCATCTGGCATGTCTGGAAGCCAGAGACAAGATGACCGCCTCCAATGAGGAAATTGAGGAGGCCATGGAGGAGGGCATTCATGTCCATCCCGCCCAGACCTTCGAGGCCATCACGGGTGAGGACCATGTCACCGGCGTGGACTTCATGAATCTGCTGCGCTTCTACTTTGACGAGAACCGCCGCGCCATCATGGAGAAGGAGCCGAACTCCCTGCACCATATCGATTGCGATACTGTTATCTTTGCCACCGGCCAGCGTCCCGACATCACACCCGATGCCGGCCTGACTCTGGGTCGCGGCAACTCCATCACCGTCAATAACATGGAGACCGACAAGACCACCTCCGTGCCCGGTATCTTCGCCGCAGGCGACTGCATCTACGGCACCAAGAGCGTCATTCAGGCCATCCAGTCCGGCCGTGAGGCTGCTTCCCAGATTGACAAGTTCCTGGGCGGTGACGGCGATATCACCGAGGTGCTGGCACCTGTGGAGAAGGCCAACCCCTATATCGGGCAGTGCCCCGGCTTTGCCTCCGAGAGCCGTAAAGCCCCCGCAGTTGACTGCGCTGCTGCTCGTCAGGACAACTTTAATCAGTATGACCACGGCATCTGCGATGGCGACATCTGCGCCGAGGCAAGCCGTTGCCTGCAGTGTGACCTGAGATTGCAGATTTCCAAGCCCCATCTTTGGGCTGACTATGCAGAAGGCGAAGGGAGCGAGAAATAATGGCTATGATGGATAAAATTTCTGCCGCAGGCCTGCGCGAGTACGGCCTGTATCCCGAGAATTATGCCGAGAAGCTGGCATCTAAGAAAGGTGCCGAGGCGGTTGTGGCCGCCCTCAACAATGCCGATGTGGACGGTGTAACCCTGCAGCTGCTGGAAAAGCACGCGGACAAGGTTCTGCGGGGCATGGCGATTGCCGCCGAACTCGTGGGAACCTCCAAGAAGATTCTGCACATCCCCGCCTATGCCAAGGAGCTGGCCGAGAAGGTAAGCTGCGAGGGCGTTGAGGTCGTGGAGGGCATTGTGGATGTGCGCAAGAGCGAGAACAGCCTCGTGACCCACATTGTCACCATGTATGAGCTGGCCGCCATCGAGGACGGCACCTACACCGAGGGCGTGTGGGTTGCGGTGAACGGCGGCGAATTAAAGAAGGTCTGCCCCTGCACCACCGTTTCCGAGCTGGTGGGCGAGGGCAAAGGTGTGAAGCTGGGCTACACCGTGGCGGGCAGCGATGCCCTGAACCTGAAGGTGGGCGATGCCGGAATTGAAAACGGTGTGGTGAATGCGCTGACCTCCGCCGACTGCGTGGTGAGCGAGGTTCAGAAAACCCTGCTGTCCTGCCGTGCTCAGAGCTGCGGCAAGTGCGTGTTCTGCCGGGAAGGCCTGCTGCAGCTGGAGGCCATGCAGAAGGACATGACCGTCGGCAAGGGCAGCCTTGCCGAGCTGGACATGACCCGCGAAATCGGCTCTGCCATGTGCTACTCCACACCCTGCTCCATGGGTCAGAATGCCGCCCGCATTGCCCTGACGGCAATCGAGGCTTTCCGTGGTGAGTATGAAGAGCACATCAAGAAGCACAAGTGCTCCGCCGATGTGTGCAAGGCATTCCGCAAGTACTATGTGGATCCCATGGCCTGCACCGGCTGTGCCAAGTGCATGAGCGCATGTCCTGTGGATGCCATTGACGGTGCCGAGGGGTATATCCACATCGTCTTCGACAACGGCTGCACCAAGTGCGGAGCCTGCGTGGGTGCTTGCCCCGAGGGCGCAATCCACAAGACGCTGGATCGGGTGCCCAAGCTGCCGCCCAAGATGCTGCGCGTTGGCCGCTTCCACGGATAAAAAGTATCAAACAGAGCTTTGGCTTGCCAAAGCTCTGTTCAGCGGGTTAAAAAACCTGAAATAGGAGGTCATTGCCCTAAAGGATTCCCTTCGGTCACCACGGTCGCTGAAGCTCCCTCGGTATGACCAACCTTTTTTGACAGTCTGAAAAGGCTTTGGCTTGCCAAAGCCTTTTTTCGGGTCACTAACCGGCATTTTCTTGACACGGTGGATTGCACAAGAGAATTGTCTTTTTTTTAGATATTCAGACGAAAAAAACCTGTTTTGTCCAAAGATATTGACAGAGTAAATGAAGAAAGGTAAAATGCCATTAGGCATTATGCCGTAAACCAATCAAAAAATTGGAGGAAAAAATAATGAAGAAAGTAATTAGCCTCGTGCTGTGCGCTGTCATGGTTCTGGGCCTGTTCGCAGGTTGCGGCTCCAAGACCGAAGCACCCGCTGCCACCCCCGATGCAGCTCCCGCTCCCGCCGCTATCAAGGTCGGTATCGCTGCTCCCGATGTGACTCACGGCTGGGTTGCCGGTGTTGCTTACTACGCAGAGAAGTACTGCAAGGACAATGGCCTGGAGTACAAGGTTTCCACCTCTGCTGACGCTGCTCAGATGCAGGCCGGTCTGCAGGATCTGGTCGCCTGGGGCGCAACCGTCATCGTGTCCTTCCCTCAGTGGGCAGGCATGGAGACCGCTATGCAGGAAATCATCGACATGGGTATCCCCGTTGTCAACTTCGATATCGATGTTGACTGCGAGGGCATCTACAAGGTCACCGGCGACAACTACGACATGGGCTATCAGTCCGCTAAGTACATTGTCGAGAAGGCCGGCGAAGCTGCCAACATCGCTGTGCTGGATGTTCCCTCTTCCGGTTCCGTCTGCCAGCTGCGTAAGCAGGGCTTCTACGACTACCTGACCGAGGTCGGCTACGATCAGTCCAACATTGTTGAGTTCCAGCTGGACAGCTTCTCCCGTGACGACGGCCAGAGCGCTGCTGCTGATATCCTGGAGAAGATGCCCGTCATCGATGCCTTCTACTCCATGGACGACGAGACCTCCATGGGCACCATTCTGGCCATGGAAGAGGCAGGCCGTACTGAGATCAAGGCCATCACCGGTGGCGGCGGCTGCCAGGAGTACTTCAAGATTATCGGCTCCGACGAGGGCAAGGCCATCGGCGCTGCTTCCGCTCTGTACAGCCCCGCTATGATTCAGGACGCCATCAAGACCGGTATCAAGCTGCTGAACGGTGAGACCGTGGACGCTGTTCTGGTGATTCCCACCACCATCGTGTCTGCTGCTAACGTTGCCGACTTCCTGGATGCTTCCAACAACGTTTACTAAGCTCCGGTGAGTTTAGCTTCTAAAACCTAAGCTCAAGGGCTATGGCTGAATAGCCATAGCCCTTTCTTAGTTTTCTCTGCGAAATCGTGCCGGGTTTCCCGGTAGGCTTTTGCAGAGCAGACATTTTTGAATGCAGCTTTATGCAATTTTGTTTACGAAACCATACGAAACGGATGTGATGTTTTGAATCTTTCCATGGAAAATATCTGCAAATCCTTCGGCGCCAACCGCGTTCTGGACGAGGTCGGCTTCTCCCTGAAGGCCGGAGAGATTTGCGCGCTTCTGGGTGAGAACGGCGCAGGCAAATCCACGCTGATGAACATTCTCGGCGGTGTCCTGCAGGCGGACAGCGGTCAGATTCTGCTGGACGGCAAGAGCGTGACCTTTGCAAACCCGGTGGAGTCTCTGGATGCCGGCATCGGGTTTATCCATCAGGAGCTGAACCTGATTAACGATTTGACCATCTATGAGAACATGTTCCTGACCCACATGCCCCGAAAGGGCATCTTTCTCGATGCCAAGACCATGCAGGAGAAGACGGCGGAGCTGTTCGAGCGTATGCGCATTGACCTTGACCCTAAGACCATGGTGCGCGACCTGGATGCTTCCTACAAGCAGATTGTGGAAATCGGCAGAGCGCTGCTGCAGGAGGCCTCCATCATCATCATGGACGAGCCTACCACCTCTCTGACCGAGCCGGAAATCCAGCGTGTCTTTGCCATGATGCGTACCCTGAAAGAGCAGGGCGTGGGCATCGTCTTCATCTCCCACAAGCTGGGCGAGGTTATGGAAATCTGTGACCGCTATACGGTGCTGCGTAACGGCAACATGGTGGCAAGCGGTCTGGTCAGCGAGACGAACACCAATGAGCTGGCTGCCCACATGGTCGGACACGCTGTCAGTACGGATGTGCTGGTGCGGGATGTGAAACTGGGCGACGAGGTGCTGAAGCTGGAGGGACTAACCGACGACAAGCACTTCTTCGATATCAATATGAGCGTGCGTGCAGGCGAAGTGGTGGGCGTTACAGGCCTTCTGGGTGACGGACGAAGCGAGCTTTTCCAGTCCGTCTTCGGTGCCATGGGCAAGCACTATTCGGGCACCGTTACCTTGCTTGGCAAGCCTGTTAAGTTCTCCGAGACCTATCAGGCACTGGAGGCCGGCATTGCTTACCTGCCCCGCAACCGCAAGGAAAACGCCATCATCAAGGATATGTCCATCGTGGACAACGGCTCCATTGCGTACCTGCTGCATCTGCTTAAGAATAAATTCTTCATCGACTTCAAGAAACAAGATGAGCTTTTCACCAAGCAAATGCAGGAGCTGCACATCAAGATGGGCGCCAAGTCCGACCTCATCACCAGCCTCTCCGGCGGCAACCAGCAGAAGGTTGTCCTGGCTAAGTGGATTATGTGTGGCCCTAAGCTTCTGATTTTGGATAACCCCACGCAGGGCGTGGATGTGGGCGCAAAGGAAGAGATTTACAATATCATCCACCGTCTTGCCGAGGAGGGCGTGGCTGTGGTGGTGCTCTCCAGCGAAGCCCAGGAGGTCATCCGTGTGTGTGACCGTACATTGGTGCTCTTCCATGGCCGCCAGACCGGCGAGCTTGTGGGCAAAGAGATGACCGAGCAGCGTATTATGTATCTTGCCACCGGTGGCAATCAGAATGAGAAAGTGTGAGGAACTGAAATGGAAAACAAAACGCTTGTAAAAACCGGGTTTGTCGGTTGGTTTAAGGATAAGTGGAGCCATAACCCCATGTTCTCCACCGTGTTTGCACTGCTGGTTATGGTGCTGGTGCAGTCCGTGGTCATGGGCAATCTGGCAGGGTCTTTCGGCGGTATGTGGGGCAAGCTCTGGATGGCTTGGCTGAACATCCTGCGTAACAACACCTATGCAGGCATCATTGCCCTCGGCATGTGCTTTATCATCATCTCCGGCGGCATCGACCTGTCCGTGGGCTCCATGCTGTGCGCACTGGGCGCCATGCTCATGTACTTGCTGGACGAGCAGGGCGGCCCCTTGGCTGCCATGGGCATCACCGGCCCTCTGGCCTATGCCATTTCCATTGTGCTGATTATCCTTGCCGGTGTCGTGATGGGTCTTATCAACGGCGGCCTGGTTGCCTACGGCAAGCTGCCTCCCTTCATTGCGACCTTGGGCACTATGAAGATTTTCCGCTCCGTGACCCAGCAGCTGACCAAGACCTTCAATCCCTCCGTCCCCAAGGGCTTCAAGCTCATTGCCTCCCAGAAAATCGGCGGTCAGGTCATCCTGCCCATCATCTACTGGGTTGCCATCGTGGCAATCATGCACATCATTTTCAAGAAAACTGCCTTGGGCCGTCACACCATCGCCATCGGCTCCAATGAGAAGGCGGCCAAGCTCTCCGGCATTAATGTCCGGGGTGCCAAGCTGAAAATCTACGCCCTTACCGGCGTGATGGTCGCGCTGGCCTCCATCATCTACCTTGCCCGTATCGGTTCCATGGACTTTGCCAATGCAGGCTCCGGCTATGAGATGGATGCCATCGCCGCTGTTATCGTGGGCGGCACCTCCATGGCAGGCGGCAAGGGCAGCCTGATTGGCGCGTTCGTCGGTATGCTGATTATGGGTGTTATGAATAACATCCTGAACTCCGTGGGTGTGCCCACCTTCCTGTGCGATGCCATCAAGGGCGCCATCATCATCTTCGCTGTGATGATGCAGAAGAAGGATAACACCTGATAGTCCGAACCCGCGAAAGGAGCGGAACACTATGAACAAACGAATCATTGCCGTAAACTCCAACTGCTACCATGGCTATTCCATTGAGGAGGCCATTGCGGGCATCCGGGCTGCGGGCTTCCACTATATTGAGCTCACGGCCACCAAGGGCTGGACGGAGCATGTTTTCCCCGACCAGAGCTTTGAACGGCTGCTGGAGGTAAAGGATAAGCTTGCCGAGGCAGAACTGATTCCTTTCGCCATGAGCGGTCACACCAACCTCATGGACGAGGCCAGAATCGGCGACTTTGTGAAGAACATCCGTCTGGCACATTTCTTCGGCTGTAAGTATATCGTGTCCTCCATCGGCGAAGCGCACCTGAAAGACAATGCCGTTGCCTCCAACGAGGTGGTTGCCGAGCACATTCGCGGCTTCCTGCCCTATTTAGAGCAGTACGACATGATGCTTGTGCTGGAGGTTCACGGCGACCACGGCACCGGCTTGATTCTGAAGGAAATCTGCGATTTGGTTGGCTCTGACCGTGTCATGGTCAACTACGACACCGCCAACGCCATCTTCTACGGAGATGTGGATGTGGTGCAGGATATGGGAGCCTGCGTAGACAAGGTGGGCTACATCCATCTGAAGGACAAGGCCGCCGGCCGTCAGGAGTGGAATTTCCCTGCACTGGGCGAGGGCTATGTGCCCTTCCCCGAAATCTTCAAGCTCCTGGAGGAGAAGAACAACGACTGCCCCTTCTCTATTGAAATCGAGTTCACCGCACAGGGGGCAAAGGACTTGGCAGAGGTCAATCAGGCTGTTGCTGACTCCGCCGCCTACCTGAAAGCACGGGGCTTTACACTGTAATACTGTCACCATCAGAGGGTGCAGGCTGCGCCTGTACCCTCTGAGCGTTTTGGGAGGTTCTCATTATGAAGACTTTGAGAGTTGCATTGGTCGGCTGCGGCGGCATGGGCAAGGTGCACTATGCCAACTGGAAGGCTCTGGAGGATATTGAAATCGTCGCTCTGTGCGAGAAATCCCCGGAGGGGGCGGTTTTGAGCCAAAACTGGGGCGTGCCCCGCTTTGATACCATCACCGAGATGGTGCAGGCGCGCAAGCCCGATGTGGTGGATATCTGCACCCCCACCTTTACCCACCATGACTTGGTCATGGAAAGCCTCCGCTTGGGCGTGGATACCATCTGCGAAAAGCCTATCGCCCTGTGCTATCAAGATGCCAAGGAAATGCTGGATGCCGCCGAAGAAAACAAGTGCAATCTCTATATTGCGCAGGTTTTGCAGTTTACCAAGGAAGTTCAGGCGCTGCATGGCCTTGTGGAGAGCGGCGAATACGGCAAGGTGCTGGATGCTTCCTTTGAGCGCCTGTCCGCCTGCCCCCGCTGGGCAAAGGACGGCTGGCTCTTTGATAAGAAAAAGTCCGGCCTTCTGCCCTTTGATTTGCACATCCACGATTTGGATGTGATTGTGTCCCTCTTCGGGAAACCCGAGCACTTTACCGTCCAGACCTGCAAGGGTGAGGGCAAACGGTATGCCGAGCATCTGCGCATCAACTATGACTTCGGGGACAAGCATGTCAATGCCGAGGCTGCGTGGTTTAATGCCGACAGCCCTTGGACAGCCCGCTGGCGCGTGTATTTTGAAAACGCCGTGGTCATCAATGACGGCACATCCATGACCGCCTACACCTTTGATGCGCCTCCCAGAGTGTTTGACACCAAGGATGCGGTGGAAATTTCCACCGGCATCAATGTGCCTCCCTGCGGCTGGTACTATAATGAACTGGGTCACTTTGCCGACTGCATCCGCAAAGGCGTGCCCACCCCCTGTGTCAGCCGGGAGCAGCTGCTGACCGTCATGGAGATTCTGGACGAGGTGACCAAATGGACATAAAGAAATACTTTGCACGGCTGGGGCTGGAATACACCCCCGACCTGAAACCCGATTCCGAACTGCTTAAAAAGATACACTTAGCCCACTGCACCCATGTGCCCTATGAAAATTTGGATATGCTCCGGGGCATCCCCACGAGCCTTTCCGAGGATGCACTGTTTTCCAAAATTGTAGAGCAGGGCAGGGGAGGCCTGTGCTTTGAGCTCAACGGCTGCTTTGGCAATCTCCTGCGAGCGCTGGGCTACACCGTCACGGACTACGCCGCCCGCTACCTGCGCGGTGAGAGCACCATTCCCATGCGCCGCCACCGGGTGCTGAAGGTGCAGGCCATCGACGGCACATGGCTGTGCGATGTGGGCATCGGAGAGGTTGCCCAGCGCGAGCCCATCGAACTGACGGAGGGCTTGGAGCAGCCCCAGTTCGGGGAGGTCTACAAGCTGACAAAGGAAGATTTTCTGGGCTGGGTACTGTGGGATTTTCACAAGGGGAGCTGGCGGAAGTTCTATTCCTTTACCGAGGAACCTCAGCTTACGGTGGATTTTGGCGCTGCCAATTTCTACTGCGAGATGCACCCCGATTCCCCCTTTAACAAGACCGAAATGTTTGCCATGAAGACCCTCACCGGCAGAATCACGCTGGATGGAACTGTTTTCAAGGAGTTTGACGGCGACAAGGTCGTGGTCAGAGAAATCACCGAGGAAGAAAAAGATGTATTCTATGGCAGATTCGGTCTGAAGGCCTGACTGCTTTGAATAAATACCACATTCATGCAGGTGAACTGCTGCGCCTGCATGAGGAAAGCAAGGAGAAAACACTATGACAATCCGAGTTGGTATCATCGGACTGGGCAAGATTGCTCAGGTTCGTCACATCCCCGAATACTTAGCAAACCCCGATGCGCAGCTTTATGGTTTCTATGACCTGAATTATGAGCGTGCCAAGGAGCTTGCAGACAAGTACCACGGCAAGGCCTACGAGACTTATCAGGATATGCTGGCCGACCCCACCATCGAGGCCATCAGCGTGTGCACTGCAAATCACGTTCATTCCGAGATAACCATTGCCGCACTGAAAGCGGGTAAGCATGTGCTCTGCGAGAAGCCCATGGCCGTCACTCCGGAGGAGTGCGAGGCAATGGTGGACACTGCAAAGGCCACGGGCAAATACCTGATGATTGGCCAGAACCAGCGCCTTGCCAAGGCACATGCCATGGCCAAGGAGCTGATTGCCAAGGGCGAAATCGGAAAGGTTCTGACCTTCCGCACCATCTTCGGCCACGGCGGCCCCGAGACATGGAGCATCGACCCCGGCAAGAATACCTGGTTCTTTGACAAGAAGAAGGCTGCCATGGGCGCCATGGCGGACTTGGGCATCCACAAGACCGACATGATTCAGTATATCTTAGGTGAGCGCATTGTGAAGACCCAGGCGGCCATCACGACCTTGGACAAGCGGGATGCCACCGGCAATCTCATCGGTGTGGATGACAACGCCATCTGCATCTACACCATGGAAAGCGGTGCCATCGGCACCATGACCGCCAGCTGGACTTACTATACCGCCGAGAATAACTCCACCACGATTTACGGAAGCGAAGGTATGCTCCGCCTGTATGACGATGCCGACTACTCCGTCCGCCTGTATAAGAACGACGGCACCCACTATGAGTATTCCCCCGACCGGATTCAGACCAATGACAACCAGACTTCCTCCGGCATCATTGACCTGTTTATGAAGTCTCTGGTCGAGCACACCCCGCCCGAAATCTCCGGCGAGGATGTGATTCACGCCATGCGTGCCGTTTTTGCAAGCATCGAGTCTGCCAAGACCGGACGGGCTGTGGAAGTGAAGTAAGCCGACAAAAAGCGCATACATCTGCTGGTGTATGCGTTTTTTGAATCCCCGGTGAAAGTGCAAAAATGGAATGTAAATAATTGCGCATTTTTGCTGTGCGAACAGAAATCGGGCGTAATGGAGGAAATTCGGCACTGCCGAATGGCATAAAAAGGAATTGAACCTTTTTGTTCCTTACGCTAAAATAAACCACGATAAAACAGCGGAAGATTCCGCTTATTTACGAATTGGAGGAATTTAACATGTATTTAGGTCTTGTAAGTGCCATTTGCGATACCATGAATTACGAAGAGATGATTGACTTCGTTGCCGAAGCCGGTCTGGAGTGCGTAGAAGTTGCCTGCTGGCCCGCAGGTAAGGCAGAGCGCCGCTATGCCGGTGTCAGCCACATCGATGCAGATAAGGTTCTGTCCGATGATGCATACGCTAAGCATGTTGTTGAGTATGCTGCTGCCAAGGGCGTGAAGATTTCCTCTCTGGCATTCTATCCCAATACCATGGATGCTGACCTTGCCAAGCGCGCCGCCTCCGTGGAGCACATCATGAAGCTGATTCGCGCCACCGCAAAGCTGGGTGTCAACATGGTCACCACCTTCATCGGCCGCGACCAGACCAAGTCCGTGGAAGAGAACCTGGAGATTGTCAAGGAGGTTTGGCCTCCCATCGTGGCTCTGGCTGAGGAACTGAATGTCCGCATTGCCATCGAGAACTGCCCCATGCTGTTCGGCCGTGACCAGTGGCCCGGCGGACAGAACCTGATGACCACCCCCGCCAACTGGCGCAAGGTCTTCGAGATTCTTCCCTCCAAGAATCTGGGCATCAACTACGATCCTTCCCACTTCGTGTGGCAGATGATTGACTACATCAAGCCCATCTATGAGTTCAAGGACAAGATTTTCCATGTCCACTACAAGGATATCAAGCTGTATCCCGACCGCCTGCAGGAGGTTGGTGTCATGGGCTATCCTCTGGACTTCATGTCCCCCAAGCTGCCCGGTCTGGGCGATGTGGATTGGGGCAAGTATGTGTCCGCTCTGACCGACATTCGTTACACCGGCTACACCTGCATCGAGGTGGAGGACAAGGCCTTCGAGGGTAGTGTGGAGGATGTGAAGAAGTCCGTCATCCAGTCCGCCCGTTACCTGCGTAACTTCGTCATCTGATTTTACAGTTTTCCGGGGGCACGCAGCCCCCGGAAAACACGAACCCCATAGCAAAAACCACAAAAAGGAAAGCGCAAGTTGTGCACTCTGCCATCTGGACAGAACTCCGACACCATGCTACAATCTTTTTGTTATAAACAAGGTGTTACTCCTCGGAGGCGCTACTTGAACTGAATTTCCGTATTTTGGGATTTTTGTATCAGTGCACCTGCGGGGTTATTTTTTTGGAAAGGGGAGGGAGCATGAAGGTTACCGGCCGCATCAATACCAATGCTGCGCTGGCCGTTGACGGTTCCGGCAAGGAAGTCGTCATTCTGGGCAAGGGCGTGGGGTTTCCACCCGTTCCCTATGAGCTGACCGACCTTTCCAAGGTTCAGCGCACATTTTACGAGGTGGATGCCAAGTATTTGGGTCTTATCGAGTCCATCTCCGAGTCCGTGCTCATTGCCTGCGCCGAGATTGCGGAGCGGGCGGAGGATGATTTGGCGTGCACGCTGAATCCCAATCTTCCCTTTACCCTTGCAGACCACCTTTCCTTTGCCATGGAGCGCATGGCGGCGGGAATTGAACTCACCACCCCCCTTGCCTATGATGTGAATCACCTGTACCCCCAGGAGGCAAGACTCGGCTCCATTGCGCTGGACATTCTCTTTGACCATACAGGGGTGCGGCTTCCCGGCGCGGAGGCTGTGAATGTGGCGCTGCACATCATCAATGCCGAGATTGAGCAGGGGGATATCCACAATATGGCGCTGACCATCAAGGTCATTGCCGATGTCAGCGAGATTGTGGAGAAGCAGCTTTCCATCCGGCTGGATCCCGAAAGCTTCCACTATTCCCGCTTCACTATGCACCTGCGCTATCTGATTCAGCGTCTCGCCTCCGGCAAGGAAACGCAGGAGGACGGCGGTGCCATGCTCAAGACTTTGGCGCTGGAATACCCTGATGTTTATCTGTGCGCCAAGAAGGTTTCGGGCTATCTGGAAACCAAATGGGGCTGGAGCTGCAATAAGGAAGAGGAAATGTATCTGATGCTGCACATCGGGCGGCTTCGGGAAAAGAGCGAAAAAAGATAATAGTCTCCGTATATTTGGAGTGTCAGCCCTGCGGGGCGCGTTATCCAAAGCGGTGCAGATTCCACGCATAGCGCGTGGCTTTGCCTGCTTTGGATTTTTTCTTTGCAGAGGATAAGGGAATCTTTAACGGCGTAGCCGTTAAAGATTCAGCCGTCAGCAATCAGACATCAGTCATCAGTTTTTTTGCCCGCTTATTTAGGACAATGCACCGGTTTTACTTCCCCTGATGCCTGATTCCGGTTGCCTGATGCCTGCGCACGCAAGTGAGAGAAAGCTCCCTTTCTCTCATCTCACAATTCTTTGTATTTTTACCTGCCCGGATTTACAGGAGGTTAAGCCATGGACGAAAAACAACTGCTGGAGGAGCTTTCCCCGCTCATCGGGGGAGGGGACAATCTCAGCCGTGTACAGTTTAAAGAGGGAATTGTACATGTAAGCCTCAAAGACCGCAGCTTAGCCGACCTGACCGCTCTTGCGGAATTGCCATTCGTTGAGAGCGTGGAGGAGAATCGGGGCAGGTTGAAAATTTTTGTAAAAGGTATCAAATTCAAGGAGGAAAAACAAATGGCAAAGCTCAACTATGCCGAGCTGGCAGGTCAAATTCTGGACCTGGTAGGCGGCAAGGAAAATGTCACTTCCGTTACCCATTGCGTTACCCGTCTGCGTCTGGTTCTGGCTGACAACAGCAAGGCAGACCTGGACAAAATCAAGGGCCTGCCCGGTGTCATCAATGCACTGGTCTCCGCCGGCCAGACTCAGGTCGTTCTCGGCCCCATCGTGGAGGATGTCTACGCTGAGACCGTGAAGCTCACCGGCAAGGGTGCTCTGGCTGAGGGCGCTCCCGCTCCCAAGGAAAAGCTCACCGTCGGCAAGGCTGCAAAGAACTTCCTGGATACTCTGGTTGCCTGCTTCGTGCCTTCTCTGAAGGTCATTGCCGGCGCCGGTATGCTGAAGGCTCTGGTTGCTCTGCTTTCCAACTACGGCATCCTGCCCGCTGATTCCGGCACCTACACCATTCTGAACACCATCGGCGACTCCGTCTTCTTCTTCCTGCCCTTCTTCGTAGGCCTGAACGCTGCCAACAAGATGAAGGTCAACCCCGGCCTTGGTCTGATTCTGGCCGCCATCCTGCTGCACCCCAACTTCCGTGCGCTGATTGATGCTGAGCAGGCCATCACCTTCCTGGGCATTCCCGTGAGAGCTCTGGACTACTCTGCCCAGTGCATCCCCGTCATCTTCGGCGTGTGGATGATGAAGTATGTGGATGGCTTCTTCTCCAAGCACTGCCCCAAGGTGGTCTCCATCTTCCTGCCCTCCATGCTGGATTTGATGGTTGTTGCACCCATCATGCTGCTGGTCGTCGGCCCCATCTCCATTGCCCTGAATAACGCCATTCTGGCTGCCTGCGAAGTGATGATGAACTGGGGCTGGATTGCAGTTGGTCTGAACTCCCTGTTCTTCCCCCTGATGGTTCTGACCGGCACCCACAACGCAGCAACTCCTCTGATTGTGATGATGATGTTCGGCCCCATGGGCGGCGACCCCATCTTCCTGGTCTCCGGTCTGGCTGTGAACATTGCTCAGGCCGGTGCTGCTTGCGCTGTTGCCTGCAAGACCAAGAACAAGACCCTGCGCTCCACCGGCTTCTCTGCTACCGTCTCTGCTCTGCTCGGCATTACTGAGCCCGCTCTGTACGGTGTCAACCTGCGCATGAAGAAACCCTTCATCGGCATGATGCTGGGCGCTTTCGTGGGCGGCTGCTACTGCGGCATGATGAAGCTGGTTGCTCATGTTTTTGCAACTCCCAGCATTCTGACCTTCGCTCTGCTGAAGCCCGATGGCGGCTCTGTCTTCACCGCTTTCACTGCTGTGCTGGTTTCCTTCGCTGCTGCATTCGTCATCACTTGGCTGCTGGGCTTTGAGGATCTGCCCGAGGATGCCGAGTAATCTCTGCAACTGTTAAGTATTATCCCGGGAACCGGGGATATCCCCGGTTCCCGATTTCGGAAAGGAGACCGAAAATTATGTTTCCTGAAAATTTCCTGTGGGGTGCTTCCACTGCCGCAAATCAGGTGGAGGGCGGCTGGAACGAGGACGGCAAGGGTATCAGCGTCATTGATGTGCAGGCCTGTGGGCCACGCGGACGCTATGTCACCGACGGCATTCAGCCCGATTGCCTCTATACCTCCCATAAAGCTTCCGATTTCTACCACCACTATGAAGAGGATATTGCCCTCTTTGCCGAGATGGGCCTGAAGGCCTATCGTATGTCCATTGCATGGACCCGCATTTTCCCCAACGGAACCGAGGAACAGCCCAATGAGGCAGGCCTTGCGTTCTATGACAGGGTTTTTGACCTGCTCCGTAAAAACGGCATTGAACCCATCGTCACCCTGTCTCATTACGAGCCGCCCTATGCCCTGTCCGATAAGGGTTGGACGGACAGAGCCATGATTGACCACTACCTCAAGTACGCTGAGACGGTGTTCAAGCGCTACAAGGATAAGGTCAGATACTGGCTGACTTTCAATGAAATCAACTGCGCTCTGGTGCCATTCGGCATTATGACCGCATGCGGAATAAAAATGGAGTTCTTCGCCCCGGAGAACACCGAACAGCTTCGCTATCAGGCGTTGCACCACCAGTTTGTGGCCTCCGCCAAGGCGGTTCAGCTTGCACACAGCGTAAACCCCGATTTTCAGGTGGGCTGCATGATTGCCGCCATGGTCAACTACCCCCTGACCTGCCATCCGAAGGATATTCTCTTGGCGCAGAATACCAATCAGGTCAAGAACTATTTCTGCGGCGATGTGATGGTCAGAGGCGCATACCCCGGCTATATGAAGCGTTATTTTGAGGAGCACAATCTGCATATTGAGATGGCTCCGGGGGATGCCGAGATTCTGAAAAAGGGTACCGTGGACTTCTACGCATTCTCTTATTATATGACCTACTGCGTGGGCAATGACCTGAATGCGGAGAAGATTGGCGGAAATCTGCTGTCCGGCCTCAAGAATCCCTACTTGGTGGCCAGCGAATTCGGCTGGCAGATTGACCCCGATGGCTTCCGCTATATCCTCAATGAACTCAACGACCGCTATCAGCTTCCCCTCATGGTGGTGGAAAACGGTCTGGGTGCCAAGGATACCTTGGAAGACGGCTGTGTCCACGATAATTACCGCATTGCATACCTGCGCGAGCATATTGCCGCCATGCAGGAGGCGGTGGAGGACGGCGTGAACCTCATCGGCTATATGCCCTGGAGCGCCATTGACCTGATTGCCCTGTCCACCGGCAGCATTGAAAAGCGCTATGGCTTTGTCTATGTGGATGCGGATAATGATGCCAAGGGAACCTATGACCGCTACCGTAAGGATTCCTTCTACTGGTACAAAAAGGTCATTGCCTCCAAAGGGGAAGACCTTGGCTGATATTTACCAATACCATAGTCTCTATGTGTATCTCCTTCTTTATAACGAAAGCCCGGTTTATCCGGGCTTTCGTTATTTTGCTTGTGCGGATGACCTGCCTGTACAAGAAGGTTGGGTAAAAATGAGTACACATCATTGAAACCCATCGCCATAAAAAGAATGAACGATACTATTCCGATTCCTGTAAAAGAAGATGGAACTTTTGATTTGGAAAAGCAAAAAGAATTAGCGGCTAAGTATGAGCGGATTGACGTCATCAAAAGAGTATTGATGGATAAAATCAACGAACTTACAAGTATTGTGGTTTCATAAACAATAAATGCAGACAGATTTGTTATCTGCCTGCATTTATTGTTCAAATTTTTGCCCTTTTCCATTTTCATTATTTTTCCTTGTAACACGCGCGCGAACACCCACGGTATTTTGGGGTACTTCAAATTGGTGCTAAAAGTTAGAAAAACCACCGTTTTCAGATTGAAAACGGTGGTTTTTATGGTAAAGGATGCTAATATTATAGAAAAATCTGGTGAATTAACGATTAGGGGGTGCATTGGCTTTCTGTATGGGGTGCATTCAGAAAAGCCTGGGGTGCAAGCTGAAAATGGTGGGGTGCATCTTTTTCTATTGCCGTAAATACTTAATTTGCGTAAATATCTCTGCCTTATCCGACTTATCATTGAATTATTTTGTTATTTCAAATCGGCATAAAAGTATACTTCCTGATATTACCATCTCCCGATTGTGTAATAACAATAAAATCTCCATTGGACAAAGTCATTGTGTCTACAATGGGCCACTTATCATTCTCGATAACATAAGTCAGCAGATCGGATAATTCTGCTTCAATCAGCTTTCTATGCATCTGTCCATCACTGGTGATTCCTATGAATCCTTCTATTAATATTTCATATTCACGCAAATCCTTACTCATGAACGATGCCCCTTTTTGAGAAGGTAATAATCTGATTCATTTTTCAGCGCTTACCAATTCTTTTATTTTTTGCTCAATTTCCGCAATGATTTTCTTAAATTCCTCATCGCACTTTCCTGTCGGATCCTCCAGACCCCAGTTATCATCAAACGGTCTTCCTATGAACGGGCAGCCCACATTGCAGCCCATGGAAATTGCGAAATCCGGCTCAGGGATATCACTGACCAGCTTGCTGTACTGACCTTCGGCCTCCATATCGATGTTGTAGAGTTCCTTCATAATGCGAACGGCATCCTGATTGATCTGAGGCTTTGTTTCCGTTCCTGCGGAGAAGCTTTCAAACACATCACCTGCAAGGTGTCGGCCAAGTGCCTCTGCAATCTGGCTACGGCAGGAATTATGAACGCAGATAAAGGCTACTTTCTTTTTCATTTCCGGTACCATCCTTTCGTACTGTTCGCTACTTTCACGAGAGCGAGCATAACGGGAACCTCTGTCAACACGCCGACTGTTGTTGCCAGAGCCGCCGGGCTTGTTGTTCCAAATAATGCAATCGCCACAGCAACGGCCAGTTCAAAGAAATTGGAAGCACCAATCATTCCAGCAGGGGCTGCAATTTCATGAGGCAGCTTCACCAGCTTTGACGCAATATACGCGATGAAGAAGATCAGCACAGTCTGGATGGTCAGCGGTATGGCAATCAGAACAATGTGCAGCGGATTGGAAAGAATTACCTCGGTCTGAGATGCAAAAATCAGAACAAGGGTCAGCAGCAGACCAACCGTTGTGGCATTATCAAACTTGTGGACAAACTTCTCTTCAAAATACGAGATTCCTTTTTGCTTTACCACCTGGATTCTTGTCAGAATGCCTCCGGCCAGCGGAATCACTACAAAGAGGGTCACGCTGATGAAAAGAGTGCTGTAAGGAACGCTGACATTGGAAACGCCAAGCAGGAATTTCACGATGGGAACAAAGGCAATAAGAATAATCAAATCATTGGTAGCAACCTGCACTACGGTATATGCAGGATTTCCCTTCGTCAGTGTACTCCAGACGAATACCATTGCGGTACAGGGTGCCGCACCTAAAAGCACTGCGCCGGCCAGATATTCCGTTGCAAGCTCCGGAGCGATAAATCCCTTAAAAATCGTGAAGAAAAACAGTGCTGCAATTCCATACATAGTGAAGGGCTTGATGAGCCAGTTCACAATCCAGGTTACAAACAGTCCCTTGGGATTTTTACCCACTTGCTTCACGCTCTGGAAATCCACCTTCAGCATCATCGGGTAAATCATGCCCCAGATTAGGATGGCGATTGGAATTGAGATTCCGGCAATCTCCAGTTTCCCCAAAGTGGCAGGCACGACCGGTGCGAACTTACCGATCACAACGCCGATGACCATACAGGCAAACACCCAAAGGGTCAGATATTTTTGGAAGGAACTGATTCCTGCCGATTTTTTGCTCTCCATAAAGATCACCTCCAAGGTGCTGATCAGCAGTAGCCCAGTTTCTTCAGCAGCTTGATAATATCAGCAGTTTTCAGTGCCTTGCCCATGGAAACAACCTTCTGATTGATGACGAGAGCAGGCATACTCATAACGCCGTAGCTCATGATCTTCTCCATGTCGGTAATATACTCCACCTCAAGATCCATACCGAGTTCTTTCACCGCGGCTTTTACTGCCTCGTTCAGCTCATGGCAGCTCTTGCAGCCGGGGCCGAGAACCTTGATGCTTGTGATGCCGCATGCTCCGCCGCCACAGCAGCCTTCACTTGTTACATATTCTGTTGCGTTTCCATTGCATGCGCAGGCAGGCTCTGCCTTTGCCTCCGTTGCAGGAGTGCTTCCACAGCAGCAGGAAGCCTCTTTAACTTCTTCTTTCTTCTTGCCAAATCCAAACAGTGCCATAATTCATTCCTCCAAAATAAGTTTTCAAAATGCGAGCCAGAACATATAGAAGCCGATGAGCAGGATCGCTGTACCCATCAGTATTTTCAAGACCTTTGCGGTGGCCTGATACCGTTTGCTTTCATTAACCTTCTGTACAAAACCAAAAGAAGTTCCTGCCACGATAACCAGTGTGCTGTGTCCGATGGAATACAGCAGCATGAGCAGGATTCCCCACAAAAGATTTCCTTCTCCTGCAACGATGGCTAAGAGTGCAATCAGCACAGGTGTCGAACATGGGGATGAGAAGATACCACCCAGAATTCCGGCCAGAAAGGCACCGATGAATCCACGCTTTTTGCTTTTTGACAGAAGGTTTGCCGATGGAAGAAAATTAAAAGTCTCCCATGTCTGCAAAGCCATAAGCACCATCAGAATGCCGAGGATTATGTACCAGACGGTTGAAGAGCGTCCCATCAGCTTACCGGCTGAGGTTGCGATGATTCCCAGAGCAACGAATGTAATCGCCGTTCCGGAAGCACATACTACGGAATACGCAAAAGCCTTTTTGGTGTTTTTCGCACCCGTACCGCCAACATATCCAATGATGAGCGGTATGCTGGACAGTGAACAGGGTGTCAGAGAAGTCAATACCCCGGCAACAAGTGCCAACAGCGGAGCAAGCCATACATTCTGTGTAATTGCTTGAGATATCTGGGATAACCAGCTGTCAATCATTCGGTCACCCCCATATCTTCCAGAATCGCCCACATCTGTCCCTCTGTAAGTCCGCCCTGATGAACAGTGAAAACATGCTCTCCGGTGTCCCTCGCGGAATACATATCAAACTGAATCTCAGCTGCCAGTTCCTCGCTTGGGATAAAGGGTTTTCCATCCGCATCAAAGATCACCTGTGTGGGAATTACCTGAACCGGGACATTGTTCGCCGCATTCGGATAGTCCCATACATTTATAAACTTTACGAATGCCTTTCCTGTAAAAACAGAATTGGCTTTCTCCAGAACCGGTGCCATTGCTTTGCAGGGAATGCAGGAATCTGCGCCGTAATCGACAATAATTGGCAGACCATATGCAGAGAGTTCCTCAAAGTTAATGGCTTCCGTTTCTCTCAGGCCGAAATCTGCGCCTTCCATAATTTCCGGCGTAGCGTTTGCATCAGGAGCTTCTTTTGCGGAATTTTTGACAAACCAGATTCCTGCAATAACCGCAATGATCAAAACAGGAACCAGAATCTTTACGAGCTTGTTTGCCTTCATCAGGAGCCTCCGCAGCAGCAACAGCAGCCTTTCGTTTCTTCCTTGCTGTCCTTTTTCTGTGCCGGAGGAACCCAGCCGGTGTCATCACCGACATAGATGATTGCTCCAACAGGGCAGTTGTTTCCGCACTTATGGCAGTGGTCAACACAGCCATCCGGATTTACCACCACAGCGGACGGAAGCTTTGCCACATCATACACACCATGAGGACAGTTTCTTACACAGGTGCCGCATTCCATACAGGTGAGAATGTCTACTACGGGATACCAGAGTTTTGCCATTATAAATTCCTCCTTATATTCTCCTGTCAGATAAACAGGTATGAGAGCGCATTAAACAGATATCCGATCAGAATGATGCCTGCGGATACCGTAACAATAAAGGTAACGAGCAGCTTTTTCTTCATTGCCTTTGCCAGCATGATCATGGACGGCAGAGACAGCGCCGTCACGCTCATCATAAAGCTGATGACAGTTCCGAGACCTGCGCCCTTTGCCAGCAGTGCTTCTGCAATGGGAATGGCTCCAAAGATATCCGCATACATGGGGATTCCCACGAGACAAGCCAGCAGAACACTGTACCAATGCTCACCGCCGAGGACCGTCTGCACGATCTCCTGCGGAATCACGTTGTGGATCAGAGAACCGATACCTACACCGAGGAAGATATACGGCCATACACGCTTTACAATGTCCGTTACACCTTCGACAGCCACATGCAGTCTGTCCTTGAAGGTCAGCTCTTCCTCATCCAGTTCTGCCAGGTGTGCGTTGCGGATATAGTCCGCAACACACTTTTCCATTCCCAGCTTCTCGATGATTGTTCCGCCGGTCACTGCAATGATGTAGCCCGTTACCAGATAGGCCGCAGCAATCTTCCAACCGAACTGCGTCATCAGCATGGTCAGGCTGCCAAGATCCGCCATCGGGGACATGATGAGAAAACTCAAAGTGACTCCGATGGGAAGTCCCGCGCTGCAAAAGCCGATAAAGAGCGGAATGCTGGAGCAGGAGCAGAAGGGCGTCAGTACTCCCAGAAGCGCGCCCATGGCTCTTCCGGGAAATCCTTTGATGCCGCCTAAGATTCTTCTGGTTCGCTGGGGTGGGAAATAGCTTTGGATATAGCTGATAATGAAGATCAGCACAGACAGTAGAAAGAAAATCTTAAAGCTGTCATAGATAAAAAACTGCAGAGCCGAATACAGCTTCGTTTCCGGATTCATCCCCAAAGTTTGCAGGAGACTTCCAATCAAAGTATTCAGCCATCGAAGCCCAAGCACCTGCTTCTGGAAAAAATCCCATACACCTAAAACGACTTGCATAAAAATTACCTCCTGAATTATATAGATGTTCGTCTATGCGTATGTCTTAATATATGCCGCCTCGATATGGGCGGCTACAATAAATAGATAGATGCCTATTTATGGTATTTGGTTTTTGCCGGTATGTTTCAACCGGCATTCGTTATAGTTAGTGATTTCATCATTTGTCGCAGCAGCAAGACTGTCTTCCTACATCTGCATTACCATTGGCAGCACAGCAACTGATAGAGTTCAGATGATCCTTAAATTCCATGAAGCGCTCGCAGTTAATGGAATAATGCTGCCACTTGCTTTCCTTGCGGGAGGCAACAAGACCGCATTCTGCCAGAACCTTCATATGGTGGGAAAGCGTAGGCTGAGTGACCTGAAGCTCATCAAGTAAGTCGCAGCCACACTTCTCACCGGTGGTCAGCATCTCGATAATACGGAGCCTGTTTATATCTGACATCGCTTTACAGATCAGCGAAACATCGTTTCTTGTCATAATATTCACCTCATATAGATTCAAGTCTATATGTAGAATATCACTCACATAGATTTTTGTCAATATGTATTTTCAGAAAATTCGCAATGCTAATAATAACAGATTCATTGTTTAATCAAAATGCAGATGAAGTCAACATATTGACAGAGGCTATTGCAAAATAGTAATTTACCGATTACACTCAGTAATTCAACGATTAAGGGTGCATTCGGAGAACCAACAGCACAATAAAAAGCAAAAAGACCGCTGCGAAAAAATGCTCCATAGCGGCCTCGTTTTATGCCAATATTAAAAATGTTTTGGAGTTTGCAGAAATAAGGGAATTGCCGATATTTTCTGCCAGAAATAGCAAAAAGAAAAGAACCGTAATTCTATCAAAATTACGGTTCCTTTTTGGTTGCGGAGGCAGGACTCGAACCTACGACCTCCGGGTTATGAGGACACGCAGAATTTTACCGAAAAGTTTGGAAATAATCGAGCAATTAAAAATAAGAGCAAATATCGAAACTTATTTTGCAAATAATTGCGAGTAGTATCGAGTAAATTCGAGTATTTTGAGGGCGTGTGTCACCAAATTGTCACCCGTCAAAGCTATTCGCCCAAATTCAACACTTTTCATAGCTCAAAACCGCATTCTTGAAAAAGTTCGATTTTCTCCGCTTTTTGACTTGAAATAAAAACCAGCTACTCGTAGGGTAATTAAGTCAAAAAGTTCGGGAAATCCTATTTTTAGTTTCTGCAACTACAGTACCTTTTCACTCTGTTCCCGGGGGCTTTTTTCCTGAACGCAAATGATCAGAAGAGAATCTCCATCCGCTCTTACAAGCAGATTGCCATATACGGAGGAATACAAATTACATCATCTTTCAAAATCAGATTGCGAGGATGGATGATATAGCAACAGCCGATTCTGTTTTTGTATTTTTCCTTAAATCTTTCCAGTGAATCGGTAGAGTAGTGAGGACCAGATTTGACTTCAATGGGGAACATCTTGTACTTGGTTTTGCTGTTATTGGAGATGATAAAATCAATCTCAATGTCGTTGCGCTTCTTTTCGTCGTTGTAGTGAGTATAAAAGAACAGGCGGTGGCCGTTGGCAACTAACATCTGAGCGATTACATTTTCATAGAGCATTCCTTCATTCAGTCCCAGCTTGCCGGCAAGAATCTGTTTGTAAACCTCATTCTCCAAAAGCTCATTTTCATCGAAAGCATGACTGACAAGCAGCCCGGTATCGCCCAAATAGCACTTGATATAGGTATCGGATTCGGTAAGGGAAAGCCCCACATTGGGATCGTTTGCACGGCGGCACTCATTGGTAACCATGGAATCAGAAAGCCAGAAGAAGGTTTCTTCATACTGCTCTGCGAAAGAGCCTTCCACAATTCTGTTAAATACCACACGCTTTTCGTGCCGGGACAGCAGACCAGGAATCTGGTCGAATATCGCCATAACCTTAGAACGATACTGTGCTTTGATTTTCATAATGTCGTTCCGGTATAGCTCCAAAATGTCCCGTTTTTCAAGGTCAGCTTTGCCGAAATCCTTTCGCCCTTCCAAAAAGGCCACAAGGCTCATGGGCATTCCGCCTACCAGCATATACTGCTTAAACAACAGCATGGCTTTGTTGTGGATGCTACGCTCCAATGGCTCCTTTTTTTCGAAGCAAGTACGAATGTAGGAAATCAAAGGCTTTTCTTCCAATGCCCAGCAGAACTCTTCAAAATCCAGAGGATACATTCTAACATGACGCTCCTCAGAAGGGATGACAATTTCCTTTACATTCTCTTTGATGGAAATAAGAGAACCGGTTTCGATAAAGTCATACCGCCCATCCGCAACAAGATATTTGATTGCTTCTCTTGCTTTGGGGAATAGCTGCACTTCGTCAAAGATGATAATGCTCTCCCGTTCATATAGCTGCACACCATAATTGACGGATAGCAGCATATAAAATGTATCCAGGTCATTCAGATGAAGATGGAAATACTCTTTCACATCATCAGACGCTTTGGCAAAGTCAATCAGAATATAACTTTTATACTCATTTTTGGCAAATTCCTCAACGACTGTAGATTTGCCGATTCGCCGGGCACCCTCTACAAGCAAGGCTTTTTTACCACAGCATTCCTTTTTCCATTCCAAAAACTTGCTGTAAATCTTCCGTTTGAAAAGCATGATTCTCACCTCGGACATAATACTATCATAATTTCAGATGATACGCAATATTTATTCGCCATATTTTTTGACAATACGCATATTAAATATTATAATAGTTTTGGCAATACGCATATTTATATGAGATGTGCAGCAAGGTGCGTTGCCCTGTTTTGATGTAACATCGCATTCCGATTCGCTTTTGAGTTCTCGTTATCTGGTGCTTAATTCTACTCTTAATAACGAACAGGAATACTGGAAAAGGTTGCACCCCCGCTAAACGGGATACTTTTACGAAGGATTCATATTCCTCTATGAATTTCTATATCTCTCCCATAATGCTGCCTCTGCAATCTAATAGAATATAAAAAAGCCCCGACGAAAGGTCGGAGCAAGTTTTCATAAAGCAGAGTGTTTTTATTTTCGGCTGTTGCCTAGTTGGAACATGGATGCCACACAACCCTATCAGCGCCTCCGCAAGCACTTCCCAACAAAGCCCTTGCATCAACGGCTGAACTTTCGTTCACCAATAGTATATCATCAGATAGCATATGCGTCAATGTCTTATGAGGGAATATAATTATCAGTCTGTCATAGAATTTTAACCTTGAAACCCATTGAAAGATTGTTGACAGTTTCGTATAATATTGGTGTAACAGTAATGTTGCCGATGTGGGAGCATCGTAAAAGTTGAGCTGTATGCGGAGCAGGGTAACTTCCGCAACACTTCGGCGTATAAAGTCAAGCCCTGTGGTGGGAGAAAGCCGTAGCCTCTGCGGAGGGCTGGAAATCCGCACCTTTCGGCATATAAAGTCAAGGCTGACAACCAGCAGAAAACTCTCAAACTGTATATCATGCTGCACCCCTGTTCCACCAAGTGAACAGGGGTGCTTTTCTATTCAATCGCATCAGGAAAGAAGGTTGATTGAATGTCCGATAACATACAAAACCCGCAAAACACCCCATCAGTCTGGGATGGGAAACTGGCAGAATCTTACCTCAACTTTTTCCGCAAAAATTCCTTTGCACGCTGAACGCGTTTTCTGCATGCCTCCACAGAAATCCCCCGATCTGCAGCTAATTCCGTATATTCTTTTCCTGAAAGTGTTAATTCCTTAATCATTCGGAATTCCTCGGTATTGGCCACATCGTCATAAAGGAGCTCAACCTGAATTTGGTCAGGGATCATTTCTTCAATATTGTTCATGGCATAGGATGCCATAGCACGGTTAGCGGCTGCCTGACTTTTCAGTATGTTAGAAATTATGTTTTTCAGCGTGTTGACCATCCAGCCTTGTGGATTTGGGCTGTCATGAACCGCATCCGGTTTTTGACATGCAATCCGAAATACTTCCTGAATAGCTTCTTCCGCGAGACTTTCACTGGATAGAATACTGTTGCCATATTCAAACATGAAATGATACATTTGAAGATACAAAAGTTCAATTTCACTGCGCTCTAGTTCGGTCATGATATTTCCTCTTTTCTCCCTAGGTACTGGAACTATGAAAACATCACAGGTTTTGTAAAACCTCTAAGGCATATGTTGGCATTTATGCCGACAAGAACGGCGATGGCGATAAACGCTATTACTGGGTATACGAATCCTGATACATAAAAGCAGCAGGTGCTGCTATCCCTCGTTCGAGGGATGGCGGCACCTGCTGACATTTTATTGAAAATGAAAACGCGTAACGCCAGGCGTTTCCATCTGTAAGATTCGGAGGAAACCATAAAAACTGGATTTGATTTGCTCAAATTGAAAATGAATGGGGGGTATTCGAGAGCGTTTGACTCCGAACGACCGAACAGAAAAATCCTTCGCAGCCTTTTCTTTTGAAGTAGACATTACTGCATATTGAATCGCATAAAGACAGATAAGGCTATTGGTTTCCATAAATAGAAAATGGAAAAAACCGCTCCACTTTCTTTTGAAGATTGCTTCTTTTAATGCGTGGGCATAATATATCCATTTAACAATAGGCACAAGAAAGATATACCGTTTCATGTTTTTCTTGCTGGGGGTGTTTTCGCAGTAAATGACCAGACCAATTATTTCAGAGATATAAAAGATGAGCAGCAGCGTGATTAAAGCGTAAAGGATAGTCATTATTTCACCCCATTCCTACTTTTACTGTCAGCAATGTGTTCGGTCACTAATGTTTTCTTTGTAGGACATGCTTTGCGCAAAACTAACGGGACGATTAAATCTGGAAGCAAGAGAAACACAAATACTGTTTTACTAATCCAATAATTTGCGAGTATTAAAGCGTTGCTTGGCACGATAAATATATCATTTTGGTCCTGCAGGATACCAATTATACCAAAAATGCAAAAACAAATAATACCTATATTATATGAAACGAAGAATTGTTTTAAACCGTTAAACCATTTTCCTACCAATTCTGTACTACATAAATCAAGTATAATCGGTGCAGTAAACAAACCCATAGAGACAAATGAAAACTCTATACTATTCTTAATCAGAACACAAAAACATGCTAAGAGATATACTGCCTGTGCGTTGTATTTCCAGTTGCTGGCGGGTAGAACGCATTCCTCATAGGGACAGTTGTAAACCGTAATCGCTCTTTTCTTTTTCTTCATGCCTGTATGCACATTGGTGCCTTATTCCTTTCTTTTTCACTCTATACTAATATATGTATATAGCGCATGATTTTGTGACACTCGCAAGAAATAAATCTGTGTAAGAATTACATGCTGATTAACTCATTCATACGCGTAGTACAGAGATAATCCATGTATCTATCCCCACGCCTTCCGACACACCGCCGCATCCACCATGATTGCTAACGGTGTGGACATCGTAACCACAGCAAATGAACTGGGTCATGCGGACGCAAATACTACGGCAAAAATCTATGCACACCAAATTGCGGTGGCAAAAGCAAAAGCCGCAAATGTTCGGGCTGGCGTGTTTGCAGGCAGACCGAACAAGCCAAAAAAGAAAGCCGCCTGACGGCTCCCCAAATGAGGGTGTCACCAAAAGTGTCACCCAGAAAAAAGGAACCTCGAAAAACGGCTTCAAAAAGTTAGAAAAACACCGGATTTCAAATGAAATCCGGTGTTTTTATGGTTGCGGAGGCAGGGCTCGGACCTACGACCTCCGGGTTATGAGCCCGACGAGCTTCCAACTGCTCTACTCCGCGATATGGGGCACTCCTTAAGTGCCTCTAAAGTATACCACGCCAAAGGCACTTTGTCAACCTGTGAAACAGAAAAAGTGGGAAAAAGCCTTCGACGGCTTTTGACGAACTTCGCTTTATGCGAAAAGACGATGAGAAAAACGCTTTTGCAAAGAGCAATGAGTGGGCGATAGGGCGGGGGAAAACGGGGGGTGGCAAAGAGAACAACACAGGAGGAAAGGCGGGAGAGGACAACGGGAAAAACAGAAGCAGCGCGCGGAAAAGCGCATTGACAAGCGCGGGCGAAAGACATATAATTTTTCTATCAATTTGTAAGAGGTGGACAACATGGCAACTCCCGAAGCACTGAGCGCAACGGATGTGTTTTTCCGCATGGCCTGCGCCATGGCCGTGGGCATGGTCATCGGCACGGAGCGCGAGTATTCCAATCGCCCGGCGGGCATGCGCACCCATATTCTGGTGGCGCTGGGTGCATCGGCGGTTATGATTATCAGTCAAATGATTTTCACCCAGTACCATGCCTTTGGCGCGCTGCCCGACCCTGCCCGTCTCCCTGCCCAGGTTATCACCGGCGTGGGCTTCCTCGGCGCGGGCACGATTATGCGCGAGGGCAGCAATGTGAAAGGTCTTACCACGGCGGCAAGCCTGTGGGCGGTGGCCTGCTTGGGTGTGGCAGCCGGTGGCGGCTATTATGCGGTAGCACTGCTGGGCACGGCCTTTATCTTCGCCACCCTGACGGTGGTGGAGGTCTTGCAGACCCATCTGGTCGGGCCGGAGGCAGGCCTGCGCCGCTGCTGGGTGGAGACCCGCAATATCCATGAGTGCCTGGATGCCATCAACCGTCAGGCACTCAGGTGCAATGCGGGCATCCGGGATATCACCACCCAGCACCTGTACGAGGACACCTGCCGTGTGACCTTCCACTTCGACATCGGCGGATTGCAGTCCCGCCAGCGCCGCCATCATTTCCTGGAGGGCTTGACCTCCGAGGAATCCATCCAATGCGTACATATCTTCGCCAATGACGAGGAGCGCACACCCCTGTGACCTGAGAAAGAGAGAACCCATGACCAAAGCAACCCTGAAAAAAGCACTGATTGACACCCTGCCCATTATGACGGGCTATGTATTCCTGGGCTTCGGCTTCGGAATCATTATGAAACAGGCGGGCTACGGCCTGCTGTGGTCGCTGGCGCTGAGCCTGTTCACCTTCGCCGGCTCCATGCAGTATGTGACCGTGGGACTGCTGTCTCAGGGCGTGAGCCTGCTGACGGCTGCCCTGACCACCGTTGCCGTGAATGCCCGTCACATCTTCTATGGTATCTCCATGGTGGATGCCTACAAGGGCATGGGGAAAGTCAAACCCTACCTGATTTTCGGCCTGACCGACGAAACCTATTCGCTGGTTGCCCGGGGCACGGTGCCCGAGGGCGTGGACAAAAAGTGGTACTGGTTTTTTGTGACGCTGTTCGACCAGAGCTGGTGGGTGCTGGGCACCATTTTGGGTGCCTGCGTGGGAAGTCTGCTGAAAATCAACTATGAGGGCATTGACTTCGCCCTGACGGCGCTGTTCGTCACCATCTTTGTGGAGCAGTGGCTCTCAACTAAGGATCACCGCCCGGCGCTCATCGGCGTGGGGGCGAGCGTGGTGTGCCTGCTGATTTTCGGCGGTGACGGCTTCCTGATTCCTGCCATGGCCGTGATTGCCGGAGCGCTCATTGCCATGCGCCGACTGGGAAAGGAGGCCGACAATGGATAAACTGCATTCTGCGCTGATTATTGCGGTGGTCAGCCTTGTGACCATGGCGCTGCGATTCCTGCCTTTTGTGATTTTCGGGGAGAACCGCAAGACCCCGGCGCTCATTTCCTACCTCGGCAAGGTGCTGCCCTATGCCATTATGGGTATGCTGGTGGTGTATTGCCTGAAAGGCGTGAGCTTTGCCGCCTCCCCTTGGGGACTGCCGGAGCTGCTGGCCTGCGGAGCTGTTGTGGGGCTCCATGTGTGGAAGCGAAACACCCTGCTGTCCATCGGCGGCGGCACGGTGTTGTATATGATTTTGGTACAGCTGGT